>CAYSKD010000156.1:0-2578 GCA_964431665.1 uncultured Clostridium sp. | reverse complement strand
GTTAGTAATTTTAAGTAACTTGGAAAATTTGAATAGTGAAATGATTTCTCAGGGACTAGAGCAAAAAGCTAGACTTGAAAGATTAAATAGTATTGCAAAAAAACAATATAGTATTTTACATGATAGTAAAGGAATTAGAAAAATTGAAATGTTAGATAATTCTAGTGATTTAAAACTGCTGTAAGTTCAGTAAAAAAGAGGATCCCTATTTTATGGAATCCTCTTTCTTATATACAATAAATACAAGATTATTGATAAAGTCGATAATCCCGTTAAAAATTTTTGATTATATTGAAAATTTATATAATTCTTTTACAATATTCAAATCTTCACTAGTTGTAATTTTTATATTACTATAATCACCTGATATAACTTTAATCTGATATCCATCTTTTTCAAGTAATGAGCAATCATCAGTTACATCATCATTTTTATATTTTTCGTGCATATCTAATAATGTAGATCTATCAAAACATTGAGGAGTTTGAATAAGCCATGTATTACTTCTGCTCGTGGTGTCAATAACTATATCATTATTATCAGTTATTTTTATAGTGTCCTTTGACTTTATTCCAATTGTTACACCCTTAAAGTCTTTCATATTTTCAATACAATTTGTTATGTAATCTTGTTTTATTAATGGTCTAGCGCCATCATGAATAATAACTATATCTGAATTTATATTTTTTATACAATTGTAAACAGATTGTTTCCTAGTATTTCCACCTATAATTATATCTACATTTTTGGTTAATGGTTGTCTATTTATAATACTTTGAACTTCGTGCATTTCACATTCTTTTATTGCAACTATTATATTGTCTATATACATGTTTTTATCAAAAGCCTCTAAACTATAAGACAATATAGATTTTCCATTTATTATCTCAAAATTTTTATTTCTATTTTTTCCAAATCTTGTACTGTTTCCAGCTGCAAGCACAATTGCTGTAACTTTTTTTTTATTAATCAAATTTCTCACTCCTTTTTGAGTTATAAGATGTGTTTGATATTTAGTTTTCAATTTTTTGTATGCATCTTGTGCTATTTGTTTATCTCTGAAAATACCATAAACACATGAGCCAGAACCAGTCATTAGACTTCCAATTGCTCCATTATTTATAAACTCTTTTTTTATATTTCGAATTAATGCATCTTCTAGCTGAAGATCTTCAAATGTGTTATATAGGTTTTTTACAATCAATTCTAAGTTATTTTGTTGTAATCCCTTTATTATTTTATTTGATAAATCTAAATTGATTTTATTTTTTCTTTGGTCTATTAAATTATACATTTCCTTTGTATTACAGCATATATTAGGTTTTATAATTACAATATAATATTTAAAATTAGTATTTATAGTTGTAATTTTATCTCCTATATCTTCAGCAAGTATAGCTTTATTGTAAAAGCATGGTACAACATCTGCACCTAGACTTTTTCCAATAGCTTCCATTTGGAGTTTAGATAGTCCTAAATCAAATAATTTACTTATACCTATAATAAAACATGCACAATCTGTACTACCACCACCTAAACCTGCTTGCATTGGTATTCTTTTATTTAGTATTACTTTAATTCCAGTAATATTATTATATTTTTCTTTTAATTTTAAATATGCTTTATAAATAATATTCTCTTTACTGTTTAAACTATCTATATTGGTTATCAAGTCGAATTTATTAATATCATTTTTTTCTATATACATTTCATCATATAAATTAATTTTTTGGAATATTGATTTTATATTGTGATAATTATCTTCTCTTTTATTTAGTACCTCTAAACTTAAATTAATCTTTGATCTTGCTTTCAAATATGCTTTATTAATTATTTTTCAACCCTTTTTTACTAAAATTATCCTACTGTAGTACATGCAAATACATTAATACCATTACCTTTTCCATATTCTGTTAATCCTTTTCCAGAAGTCGCTGTAATGCCAATACAATTTTCATTTATATTCAATATTCTAGCTATATTTTTTCTCATTTCATCAATTTTGGAACTAATTTTAGGTACTTTACACTCTATTGATATTGAAAGGTGATATATAGGTTCATTTAAATATTTAAGTGCTTCTTTTAAATATTCTTCGCTATTTTTTATTCCTCTTTGATTACACATTTCGTCTGAAATTTTTCCTAATATATTTTTACATGTAACTCCTGAAATTGCATTAGTAATAGCATGTAAAACGACATCTCCATCACTATTAGCTAATAAAGAATAATTTTCTTCAAATTTAATTCCTGCTAATATTAATTCTTTATCTGGATTACTATAGTCTATTCTATGGCTATCTTGACCGATTCCTACTTTCATATTTTCTCCAATCTGTATTAGTAATTTATATATAGTGTATATTATAACAATAAGTCCTATATCTTTCAAGAAAATTTTTAATATTACATAGTTAGTATATTTATAATTACTTATCACACCATCCTTCTTTTTGCAACTGCATAACTTATCCGTACGCATTAAAATGCTACGGCTAAGAAATCAAGATAAAGCCGACAAAAAAAAATCAACCTTTACAGTTGATTTATCAATGTTTTCGTCTGGTGCGACGATT
>CAYSKD010000155.1:0-2597 GCA_964431665.1 uncultured Clostridium sp. | reverse complement strand
AATTTTCTACTATTTGTGCTAAAGTTTTTCTTGATAAAAAATAGCTTATTATCATTGAAGTTGTTATTATAAGCAAGCTTACTCCAAACAGTCTTGTTTTTAAATTATGTAAAGTTTGAATTTCTCCATCAACATTTGTCAATACTTGAATATAAACTACTTCATCAGTTTTTACATTATAAGCAAGAGTAGTTATTCCTCTATAATTGTATTCATTATCTACTTTTAATGTATAGATATTATTTAAATTACTTTTATCAAAATCTATTAAATCTAAATAATCATCATACAAACGCCCTAAACTATTTTGGTTTATTATATTGCCATCCATATCTCTAACAATATAGATACTTCTAGGGCTTATTACAAGAGTATTTTCATCTTCAGTCATACTTTTTAACTCTTCATCAATATCTTTAAACATTTGAGATTCCGCTCTTTTATAAATAATAATATTAAATATTAATACAAGAATTGTAAAAGATATAAAAGTTGAAAAAGCATTTTTAAATAATTGTTCTCTTAATATTTTTTTCTCTTCCATTTTTTTGCTCCACTATTCATTAGCTATGTAGCCTACACCTCTAACTGTTTTTATATATTTATCATAGCCATATTTTTTCAAAGTTTTTCTTAGTCCACTTGCATATACCTCTACGACATTAGTTGTTGTATAAGAATCAAATCCCCATATTTTATCAAAAATTTGCTCTTTAGTAACAATAGTATTTTTTGAAGATATCAAGTACTCCAAAATATCAAATTGTTTTCCCTGTAAAGGTACTTCTTCATCTTTTATTAATACTTGTCTATTTTGTAAATTAATTTTCATATCTTTAAATTCTAATAATTGATTATTGTAGGTTCCATTTGTTCTTCTTATAATTGCCTCTAATCTAGCTATTAATTCTTCTGTTTCAAAAGGTTTAACTAAATAATCATCTGCTCCATATCTGAATCCTTTTATTTTATCTGAAATAGAATCTTTTGCTGTTAGAATTAATACTGGTGTATATACTTTATTTTCTCTTAATTTTAATAATACATCATAACCAGACATTTCTGGAAGCATTAAATCTAGTATTATTGCATCATAAATGTTTTCTTTCGCATATGTGTATCCTTCATAGCCATCAAAAGCTTGTTCAGTTTGAAATTTCTTACAGATGCATTGTTTAATTGTGTCTGATAAAATTTTTTCATCTTCAATTATTAAAATTTTCATATTATATCAAATCCTTTCCTACATAATAATACCATGGGAAAATTAAAATATGATTAAATACTTGTACTAAACAAAAATCCCCCTTTGGGGAATATGTTTTAAGAGTATGTCTATAAGCCGGGTTCTGTCTAGAACAGTCATTTATCTCGAATATATATTACTATATATCTCAAGCCACCAATTCAGAAGATGACGGGCAATCTTAACCTTCTTTTTAGGTGTTGCTCCGGATGGGGTTTACATTGACCTAACATGTCTCCACATTAGCGGTGAGCTCTTACCTCGCCTTTTCACCATTGCTATAAAATATAGCTGTTATTTTCTGTTGCACTTTCCTTAAGGTTACCCTCACTGGACGTTATCCAGCATCCTTGCCCTTTGGAGCCCGGACTTTCCTCATATAAATCCTTGCGAATTTTATACGCGACTGTTCAACATACTCCATTTATTATTTTAACTAGTTTTATTAGAAATGTCAAGTTGAGATATTGCTACTTTTTCAACAGGTGTAGATATTCCTTCACCTGTGTTTGGATGATATTGAGAATATACTAAATCAACCGTGAAAAATAATAGTAATACTATACAAAGAACTTTCTTTAAATTAGGTTTTACTTTTTTCAATATATTATTTAAAATTGGTGCAAATAAATATGTGAAAGCACAACCTCCCAATCCAAATACTATAAGTACTTCTAGGCAAGTTCTTCCATGTAAATTTAGGAAATAGCCTGTATAATCCCAATATTTTAAGTGTTGAAAAGTCTCTAAATACCATGCCGTTGAATATTCAACAATTCCGCATATTATAAATGCACATAAGAATAATATTGGTGGTTTTTCTCTAAGTGGTTTTAGCAAAATAAGTATCAAAAGTCCTCCTACGCCATATATAGGAAGCCACGGTCCAAACATAGTACCACGGTTTACAAATACTCCATCATTTACCAAATGGAGCAAAACCTCCCAAACCCAACCTATAAAAGCAAATATAAAAAAGAATAATATGTATGATACTACATTATAATCTTGTCTGTAATCAAGTTTTTGCAATATTCCATTTTTTACAAGTATAGGGAATTTTTCTTCAGGGTATGAACCGTCAACAGTTTCTTCAATATCTAAAAGATTGTCATTTAATAATTCTGGGGTAACAAGATTTTCTTTCTTTGCCGTTCTTATCTTTATATAAAGTTCTGCATAAACACATTCTTTATATGTATTATAATAAAAAATACTACTTAGCCCTAAAGTTAAACTTTCTAATATTTTCCAAGGTATGAATGTACAATCTAATATAAAAACTTTCCATTTTTCACCTTTCATTAGCTCTTTTGATAGTGCAAATGCTTCCTTTTTAGTCAAATTTGGG
>CAYSKD010000154.1:0-2614 GCA_964431665.1 uncultured Clostridium sp. | reverse complement strand
GGAACAGGAAGTTGGGCAACTTATATTAATTATGCATTTAGTGTTGATGGAAGTAGTACGACATATGATAGTCTATATACCATAAGCGATAAATCTAAAGCTTATGAAATGTGGGTGGCTTCCCCTTCTGTTGGTGACGATAACTACTTGATGGGAGTAAGCTGTTACGCTGACTTGGGCAACAACTACTGCAACGACTATGGGTGTGGCTTTCGCCCTCTAGTTTGTCTAAAATCTAATGTCACATTAAAGGAAGTAGAAAATGGATTTGAAATACAATAAAAGAAAGCAATAAAGTAAGATGTTACTAGGTGCTCTGCCAGGCTTTGTGTCTGGCAGTGATAAAAACAATAAGTAATTCAAATATATATTTAAAATAGTTGCTACTTTTTAGATATGGATTAAATTCTTATTCCATATCTTTTTTGCTTGTAATTTATTATTTGTTATGCTAAAATATATACATAATATTTATTGGAGGAGTTATGTTTATAAAAAATGATGATGAGTTTATTTGTATTCATTGTGGAAAGAAAGTAGAAAAACTTGGATATACATCAAGAGATCATTGTAATCATTGCTTGTATTCTATGCATGTTGATATATTGCCAGGAGATAGAGAGAATAAATGTAAAGGTCTTTTAGTGCCAGTAAATGTTATTGAAACTTCTAAAAAAGGTAAAGTTATAATATATAGGTGCAATAAATGTAAACAAGAAGTAAAAAATATTGTAGCAAGTGATGATAATAGTGAAGAAATATATAATGTTATAAAAAAATATGCGATGGGGAGGTAAATTTATGGATGAATATAAAAAGATTATTTCTAAAATGATTAAAAGCGTATTAGAGTGTGATGTGCCAGAAAGTGAGATTTTTGAAAAGATTGAAATTCCAAAAGATAAAAAAAATGGGGACTTTGCATATCCATGTTTTAATCTTGCAAAAACTTTAAAAAATTCACCAGTAAATATAGCAAATGATGTTAGTAGTAAAATTAAATTAGATAGTAAATTAAAAAAACAAGAAGCAATAAATGGGTATATAAATTTCTATATAAATGATAACGATATTGTAAAACCTGTTTTAAGCGATATTTTAATTAATGGTGAAAATTTTTCTAATATAAATATTGGAAATAATGATACAGTTTTAATAGAATATTCATCGCCAAATATTGCTAAACCATTCCATCTAGGACATTTTAGAAATACAGTACTTGGTAACTCTTTATATAGGTTATACAAAGAATTAGGGTATAATGTTATAGGAATAAATCATTTAGGAGATTGGGGAAGACAGTTTGGACTTGTAATAGAGGGGTATAAACGTTTCAATAGTGAATATGATTTTAAAACTAAACCTTTAGAGGCATTATCTGATATTTATGTACGAATTACAAAACTTTCAAAAGAAGACGAAAGTATAATGGATATAGCTAGACTTAATTTTAAAAAGTTAGAGCAAGGAGATAAAGAATATGTAGCCCTTTGGCAAAAATTTAGAGAGATATCTTTAAATGAGTATATGAAGGTATATGATTTACTTGGTTGTAAGTTTGATTCGTTTAATGGTGAAGCTTTTTATAGTGATAAGTTAGATGAAGTAGTTGAAATATTAGATAAAAAAAAGGCGCTTACTGAAAGTCAAGGAGCAAAAGTTGTAATGCTTGGTGATAATATGCCTCCATGTATAGTGGTAAAATCTAATGGCTCATCAATTTATGCAACTCGTGATTTAGCTGCTATTATATATAGAGCAAGAACATACAACTATACTAAATCAGTATATATAACTGCTTCTGATCAAATATTACATTTTAAGCAAATATTTGAAGTAGCAAAATATTTAGTAGATGAAAAGTATCAAAAAGGCTTAGTACATGTATCATATGGAATGGTAAGATTAAAAAGTGGCAAGATGTCTACAAGAGATGGAACTGTTGTATATATAGATGAACTCATAAAAGAAGCATGTAAAAAGGCAAAAGATATATTAATAGAGAAAAAAGCAGATGTTGATGATATTGATACTGTCTCAAAACAAGTTGGTATAGGTGCACTTATATTTAATTATTTAAAGTCAAGTAAAATTAAGGATATAATTTTTGATTTAGACGAAACTTTAAGATTTGATGGTGAAACAGGGCCATATGTCCAATATACTTATGTAAGGACAAACTCAATATTGAAAAAGTCAAATATTGAACTTAAAGACATTTCAAATATAGATTTCTCACTTTTAAGCTGTGATGAGGAAATTGTACTTGTAAAGTGCTTAGATAAATTTAAAGATATAATTAAGCAAGCTTCAAGTGAATATGAACCAGCTATTTTGGCTAGATATTTAATTGAGGTTTCTACAAACTTTTCTAAATTTTATAATAATTGTAATGTTTTAAATTGTAATGATCTTAATTTACAAAAAGCAAGATGTGCGCTTGTTTTATCAACAAATATAGTTTTAAAGAAGGGGTTATATTTACTAGGTATAGAGTGCCCAGATAAAATGTAATAATAATTTTCATATCTAAAGTTAATAAAAAACTAATAGTCAATTATTTACTAATTGGTTATTAGTTTTTTTAATATAAAAATTATAGCTATAATATTAA
>CAYSKD010000153.1:0-2644 GCA_964431665.1 uncultured Clostridium sp. | reverse complement strand
TTTTTTTTACTGCTATTTTCACTTGTTACTTTTTCTTCCATTATATACTCCTTCCTATGTTTTCCACATTTTATATAATAAGTATATTATAATAAACCCCCCAAGTCAAGAAAAAGTTTTCCCCCGAGTTTTGCAGTTGAGTGTTTTTTAAATTATCACTTTGGTCTTATATTATAAGGATATAATAGTGTCAAGTTTTTAAAATTTCTATATTGTGTAATAAAATTGGTTGATTATTTCATTGACATGACTACAAATATAATGTTAAAATGAATGCATAAAGAATATTCATTGCTAATACATTGATATATAAGGCAATTAAGGCAATGATTTAAAATATTGAAATTTTTTTAAATTTCTGTACTTTTATTGTGATTACACAACACTTAAAAAAAGGCTTAAACCCTTTTTTTATAATGCTTTCTGGGACTTTGCTGCAAAACTAAAGATATAATAAGTATATTATAATAAACCCCCAAGTCAAGAAAAAGTTTTCCACAATTTAAAAAAAAATTAGCTGGGTGCTAATTTTTTTTATTATAATTTGAAAATTAATTTGTAATTTTATTTTTTTTATGGTTGTTTTCCAATATATGCTAGAATACCACCATCAACATATAAGATATGTCCATTAACAAAATTAGAAGCATCACTAGCTAGAAAGATTGCAGGTCCTTCTAAATCTTCAGGAGTTCCCCAACGTTCTGCTGGTGTTTTAGCTATTATAAAACTATCAAATGGGTGTTTAGAGCCATCAGGTTGAATCTCTCTTAATGGAGCAGTTTGTGGTGTTGCAATGTATCCAGGTCCTATACCATTGCATTGTATATTGTATTTACCATACTCGCTAGCTATGTTTTTAGTCAACATTTTAAGTCCACCCTTAGCTGATGCATAAGCACTAACTGTTTCTCTACCTAACTCACTCATCATAGAACATATATTTATAATTTTACCATGTCCTTTTTTAATCATGCTAGGTATTACTGCTTTTGACATTATAAATGGTCCTGTTAAATCAATATCTATAACTTTTCTAAATTCATCACTTTTCATTTCACACATTGGTATACGTTTAATAATACCCGCATTATTTACTAGTATATCAATTGTACCTATTTCACTTTCAATAGTTTTAATCATCTTATTTACTTGATTTTCATCTGTAACATCACAAATATATCCATGTGCTTCTATTCCTAATTTTTTGTACTCATCTAAAGCCTTTTGCAAATGTTCCTTGCTTGTACAGTTAAATGCAATTTTAGCTCCAACATTAGCGTATGCCCTAGCAATCGCAAAACCTATTCCATATGCTGCACCAGTTATAAGTGCAACTTTACCTTTTAATGAAAACATATTATTCATAGTATCCCTCCTAAATTATTATAACAACCACATAAAATAAATAAACAGTTTAATTCTAAATTGCCTTAATTACCTTTTTCTTCCACTATTAGGTGCAGTAAATCCAGCATATAAAGGTCTATCTTTTGCTAAATCAGTTGGTTTTACTTCAATCCAGTAAAATTTATTTTTATTTATAGTATCATTATTAGATAGTGTCATATTACTTGGCGCATCACCAGTTCTTTGATATCTAATAAATTTCCTACCATCATAATTATATTCATTAAAATAGTCAGTCATATGTATAGTTCTTCCATTTGAAGAAATAATACAATATTTAACTTGTCTAAAAGTTAACTGATTTTTAGAAAGTAAATCATCTAATATTTTACAAGTTTCATTATCAGGTACATCTTGTGGAAAATTTTCAGTATCAATTATTCCTGCTTTCTTTAAACTACCATCCAAATATGCTTGTTCTAAATTTTTACTTGTATTACTGTCAACTATTTGACAATCTACGGTTTCAAGTTTTACCTCTTGTTTCACTTGTTCTTGTATTTTTTTATCTTGGTTATCCATATAAGACATTTTACATCCCTCCTAAATTATTATAACAAAATAAACAAAAATAAAGAAGATATTTTTCTATCTTCTTGTTATATTTAATCTTTTACCTTTCTCATTACATGCCAATTGTTTTTTTATGTTTTCAAGTGATTTTTTCATAATTCGTGACACCCAACTTTGTTTAATACCTAAAATTTTAGCTATTTCCTCTTGTGTATATTCTTTACCTTCAAATCCAAAATATAACATTATAATTGTTTTTTCACGTTCGGGGAAAGTATCTATTATTTTTTTAACTTCTAAACATCACTATTATTTGTTTTAGATGGATAAATTTCTCTATCTAAACTTTCAACTTTGACATGTCTATTATTTTTTCTAATGTACATTAAAATTTCATTTATTATACACTTTGTAGCATATGTGTAAAATTTAGTATCCTTTGAAATATTATATGTTTCGACGCTTTTATTTAATCCAATTAGTCCAACTGAAAGCAAATCATCTTTATCATATATAGAATTTACAAACTGATTTAATACAATGCTTAATACTATTTTTATATTGTGTTCTATAATAATATTTTTAGCATCTAAATCACCATTTTTGTATTTTGTAAAATATTCTATAGTTTGTTGATCAGATAAAGGATAAGGTAAATTGGTTTCAACAAATATATTTTTGTAATTCATTACAAATCCCCCTTTAAGGCGTAATTATAATA
>CAYSKD010000152.1:0-2647 GCA_964431665.1 uncultured Clostridium sp. | reverse complement strand
GTCTAGTGTCACATTAAAGGAAGTAGAAAATGGATTTGAAATACAATAAAAGAAAAGAATAAAGTAAGATGTGATCAGGTGTACTACCAGGCCTTCAAGTCTGGTAGTGCACCGTTTTTAACTTGTTAGTACCCACATATTATACACTATCTAAACAAACCTGTAAAAGCATGTACATATATTTTAATAAAATAGCATAGTATGTTTAGAGGTGTTATTTTACATGAAATTAAAATGTATAGTTAGGTATTTTATCATATATTGTTATATAATAAATGTATTAAGTATTGTAAATGCATCTGTAATAGATAAATCCTTTGTTGATGTAGATGTACCAGCAGCAGTTGTAATGGATGCTGATAGTGGTAGAGTATTATTTGATAAAAATGCAGACGAAAAAAGACCTATGGCTTCTTTAACTAAGATAATGACTTCTATTTTATTAGTTGAAAACTGTGACATGGATGAGCTTATAGAAGTACCTGCTGAAGCAACTTGGATAGGTGGATCAGAAGTTGGCTTAAAAAAAGGAGATAAGGTAACAGCTAGAAGCCTTCTTTATGGGATGTTACTGCCTTCACGGAAATGATTGTGCATATACAGTGGGCTTACATTTGGGCGGAACTATAGAAAATTTTGCAGTTATGATGAATAAAAAAGCAAAAGAAATTGGTTGTGTTAATACAAATTTTGTAAATCCCCATGGATTAGATAGTGAAAATCATTATACAACAGCTAAGGATATGGCATTAATAACAAGATATGCTATAAAAAATCAATATATAAGAAATGCAATGAATACAAAAAGTGAAACAATTAACTTTGGCTCCTTCTCTAAGCTTTTAACAAATACTAACGCTTTACTTAGAACTTATGATAAAGCTGATGGTGGAAAGACTGGATTTACTAATGGCGCAAATAGATGTCTAGTTGCAACAGCAAGTGATAATGAAGAAAAATATATAGCAGTGGTACTTGGGGCTGAAACTACACAAATAAGATTTAATACTGCAAAGGAAATACTTGAAGAATCTTTTAAAAGATATGAAAAGAAGGATATATCACAAAATCTTAATTTTTATATAAATATACCAGTGGAAAAAGGAAATATAAAAAACTATGAAAGAAATTATACAGATAACTTAGAAATACCACTTACAAATGAAGAGTATCAGAGTATATATGTAAAACAAGATATAATGCAAAGTATAACTCCACCACTTAATATTGGAACTGTAGTTGGGAAAATAGAAGTATATATTGAAGATGAAAAAATATATGAAAAAGAAATTTCTTTAGAAGAAAGCATATATAAAAAGACTTTTAAGGATTATATAAAAGATGCAGTCTTAAATATGTTTGTCGAAATGCCAATAATTTAGTATTGCAATTTATATTAATATGTAATATAATTAGCAATATAGGAATGTTAGGAGATTGAAAAAAATATGAAAATAGCGTTATTATCAGAGACATATTTCCCTCATATAAATGGTGTTACGACACATATAAAAACGTTAAAAGATGGATTTGAAAAATTAGGACATGAGGTATTAATAGTCACTTCCAGTCCAGATACTAGAAAACATTATATAAAAGATGGTGTGCTATATTGCCCTGCAATAAAATTAAAAAGTTTGTATGGCTTTGGATTGGCTTCTCCATATAGTAAAACAAGACTTAAAATATTAAAAGAATTTAATCCTGATATAATACATGTGCATAATGAATTTAGTATGGGGCTTTTTGGAATATATGCAGCAAAAAAATTAAAGGCAACTCTTGTATATACATTGCATACAGCTTATGATGATTATATATATTACGTAATGCCCAAAGTATTAGCTAGAGTTGGAAATACAATAATGGATAAATATTTAGGACTGTATGCAAATAAATCTAAAGCAATCGTTGGGCCTTCTGAAAAATGCTTTGAGTATATAAAGAAGGCAAGTCATAAAAAGAAAGTAAGAATATTACCAAATTCAGTTGAGATGTCTTTATTTAATCCAGATAATGTAAACGATGAGGATGCAAAAAAGAAAAGACAAGAATTGTTAATTCCGCAAGATGCTTTCGTAGCATGCTTTGTTGGTCGTGTCGCAAATGAAAAAAGTATAGATGTTACTATAAAGTATTTAGCTAAAACATTAAAAAAAGAGGATAATATATATTTTGTCATAATTGGTGATGGCCCAAGTAAAGATGACTTAGAAGTGCTTGCCAAATCTTTAAATATTTCCAATGTTATAAGATTTACTGGTAAAGTTGAACATACTGATTTACCCGTATATTACAAAATGTCAGATTTATACCTTACTTCTTCACTTTCTGAGATGAACTCTATTTCTATGCTTGAAGCTATGGCAATGGGACTTCCAGTATTGCAAAGAATGGATGAAATAAATAAAAGCCAGATTAAAGAGGGGGTAAACGGATACATTTTCTTTAGTGAAGAGGATATGTATAAAAGGCTTAAATCTTTAAGTAATATTGATAAGCAAAGTTATCAAAAATTGAAGTTTAAAGTTGAAGAAACTGTAAGTCAAAAAGATGAAATTGAAATTGCTAAAAAAGAACTTGAGGTATATAAAAAAGCAATAGAAAGAGGTAGACTTCAAGAAATGATGAAACGAAAGAGTAAAAA
>CAYSKD010000151.1:0-2663 GCA_964431665.1 uncultured Clostridium sp. | reverse complement strand
CAATTCATCCCCCACTTTAGAAGTGGGGGTCTTCTTGCTGGAGGTGGATAAAATAATAATTAAATAGAATTATAGTGATTTCATAAGTAAGAAATCTTTAAATTTAATGTGCTTAACTGTACTCATTGAATAATTTATATCATCATTTGTTATAATAATTTTTTTAGATAGATTATCTATATTAGCAAATGTTGAAAATTCTCGCTTATATGTTTTTTCATCTGTTATACTATATGCAATCTGTATATAATATTTTTTATTTTTTTTTGAACCATAAAGTCAATTTATTTACCGTTATTATTAAATAAATATTATACCCAATATAAACTAGTCATTATATACTATATTTTCTAAATTATTTGTTAAATCATATCGTTTATCCATACATCTTATAATTTTAAATTCACTTAAATATTATTATACTGAAAGTTTTTAAAAAATAGTAGAATTTTAAGTAATAGTAACAACAAAAAAACTAAGAAGTTTTGAAACTTCTTAGTTTTGATAACTTTCATATAAAAAATATTATCTCTTACTGAATTGAGGGGCTTTTCTAGCTTTCTTCAATCCATATTTTTTTCTTTCCTTAACCCTTGAGTCTCTTGTAAGAAGACCATTTCTTTTCAACATTAAACGAACATCTGGATCAGTGGTTGCTAAAGCTTTTGCTATACCATGTGATATTGCACCAGCTTGACCAGCAAATCCACCACCATTAACTGTAGCAATAACATCATATTTTTCCATCATATTTGTTACCTTAAATGGTTTTAATACAATAGCTTTTAATGTATCCAAAGTATAAACTTCATTCATATCTTTTTTATTTATAGTTATTTTACCTGTTCCAGGAATTATATTAACTCTAGCAATAGATGATTTTCTTTTTCCTGTTGCATATATATATTCTTTTTTTGCCATCTTTATTTCCTCCTAAAAATTCCATATTTCTGGTTTTTGAGCTTGGTGATTATGCTCTGCGCCTTTAAATATTCTAACATTTGTAAGCATCTTTCTACCTAAAGAATTCTTTGGTAGCATACCTTTAATTGCAACCATTAATGCTTTATCTGAATTATTAGCCATAAGATCGCTATATTTAATTTCTTTCATTCCGCCAATATATCCTGAATGATGCCTATACATTTTATTGTTTAGCTTATTACCAGTTAAAACTATTTTATCAGAGTTTATAACTATAACATTATCACCACAATCTAAATTTGGTGTATAAGTTGGTTTGTGTTTTCCTTTTAATAGTTTTGCTACTTCGCTAGCAACTCTACCAAGAGGTTTTTGTGCAGCATCTATAACATACCATTTCTTTTCTATTTCTTTAGCCTTTACGCTATGTGTAGTATTATTCATACTTTAAACATCCTCCTAAAATTAAAATTTAGTATAGTCAAACATTTCCGGGGTATAGCTGACTTACTATGTTTACTAAAATATTATACAAAAAAAAAAGCAAAAAGTCAATAATTTTTTAAGAAATAGCTAAAACTTGCAATATTGTGAGCGTATTTAATTATACGTAAATTTTTAAAAACTATTGCAATTTTAATAGATTTATAGTAATATAATGATATATAGAGAGAATAATATTATTGAGGTGTGATAATGGAAGATTTTGAAGATTTATTGGATGTTGATATGGAAAATATTGCATCTGACTTAATGGATATAAAAGAAAAAGCACGTGTTGATCTTTTAATTTCTAAATTAAAAATGTATAGTAGTAATGCTCAAGAATTAACAAATATTTATACATCTATTTTAGAAGACGATAACGTATCATATTTATTACTAAGGTTAAGTCAAAATGCTATTTTTGCTAAGCATTTCCCAGAGTTTTATGTGAAAAATCAATATGGGGAAGATGTAATAAATTGTCAGCAAAATTCTATATACCATAAATATGGTGTTTTTAAACACATTCTAACTACAATAGAATGTGTGGGTAATCCGCAAATACCTATAGGAAAATGGCAGAAGAAATTATTAAAATGGACTATGCTTTTACATGATATAGGAAAACCATATGTAAAAGTAATATTAGAAGATGGAACAGACAGTTTTGCAAACCATGATGAAAAATCAGTTGAATTAGCTAAAGGAATTTTAGATAGATTTTATTTCACTGAAGAAGATAAAAAAATTATATTAACTTTAATAAAATACCATGATAAATATTTAAATGAAGGTGAAATAACATATGATAATATGAGATTCTTATCTTCTGAACTTGATAATAGTAAAGAGTTATTTTACCTATTATTAGATGTAAAGGATGCAGATGCAAGGGCAAAATGTGTAGATGTATATAATAGTTTTAAATTAGTAAAGAATAAGTACTTAGAATTTATAAATACCTATCTTGATTATGAAAATAAGGCAAATTTAGAAAATAATAATAGCAATGATATTGAAACTTTATCAAAACCTGAACTTGAAACATTAATTGAAGAGGTTATGAATAAAAGAAGAGTCAAAGCTTTATATCAACATATAATTGATTTAGATAAAAAGAAGGTTATGGGCTATGAAGTATTTACTAGAATAGATTCACAAAAAAGTATTAAAACAACAGACTTTTTAAAATGTTCAATAGAAATTGGAAAAAATGATAAAATACAACAAATAATGATGATAAATTCAATTGA
>CAYSKD010000150.1:0-2706 GCA_964431665.1 uncultured Clostridium sp. | reverse complement strand
TTTTATATATTGGAGATATCTCTGTTTATATTATACCATATTATGTAAATAAAATTAACTATATTGGAAGTTAGATATTTTCTCAGCTGTCCATTGATATAACCTTGCTATAAAATTTGACATTTTTCTACATTTATTTCAATTTTTTTATTAATTCATCTATATATTCACTTGATAGATCTATTTTCTTACTTACCTCTGCTTTTTTTCCTTCAATATACTTTAATGCTTTCTGATATTCTTCTTTATTTATATAATTAGTTATAGCATCTAGCATTTCTACTATATCCTTGTTCTCCATAACATACACCTCTTCTATTATTATTTGTGTATATTATAACACAAGTATCTATATTTCAATATAGTTATTTTGAATTTAAGTCAAATTGCGGATAGTTAAATTTTTTGTTACTTTCTTTTAAAATAGTTATATCAGGAGGTGTTAAGATGATACAAATACAAGTAAAAGAATTATTGAAAAAACAAAAGAAAACAAAATATTGGTTTGTAAAAAATATGGAAGGAGGTTATCAAGCTATTAGTCACCTAATGGACAATAAAACAACTGCTATTCATTTTGATACATTAGAAAAAGTGTGTAAAGTTTTAAATTGTGAGCCTGGAGATGTTATAGTTTTAAAAAAAGGTAAAAAAGGAAAATGAGTAAGCTTATGAAACAATATTAAAAATTAAAGAAAAAAGATTTAAAAAAATATACATTTTTAAACTTTGTCTTTCTTTACTTTTATTAAACAATTGTGCAATAATTTGCTTGGTGATGAAAATGATAAGAAGCTGATTATATGAATGTCTTAGATAACTTAGATTGTAGAAACTACTCTATTTATAGAGGGGAAAAATGTTATATTAAAACTAGACCTAAATTTAACCTTTTTAGTAAAACAATAAAAATAATAATTATGCCACTATATTTAGAAGACATGTTTATCTTAGGCGAAAAGGCTCACGTATATAAATTCTTTGGCAAAGACATATATATTCAGTATAAAGATATTAATGATTTTAAAAAATATTGGAAATTTATTAGTATTTAGAAAAATAAGTAGGAGTATGATTCTCCTACTTATTTTAAATTTTTGAATTTTGTTATATCCACAATACTTGACCTGGATGTATTGAGCTAGGATTTATTCTTATCTCTATATGCATAATAAATACCCCTAAACTTATTATGCAAGAATTTTACTATAATATCCGTTCTCTATGGAGAACGATACAGATAAAATAAAAAAAGACTGCCTCTCTCATTAGACAGTCTTGGATTTGGAATAATATATTGTCCCCTATTTTTATCCCATAGACATTATACAATGGTTTTAGGTATTATGTCAAATAATCGACCTCTTAGAATTGATTTTAAGCCATTTTTATTTTTAACGAATATAACTTAATAGAGCAAAAAATAAAGGCAGACTAGAATTAACTAATCTGCCTTGTTTTTATATTTTCACACAATATACACCGTCTTTATTGTATATGCATACCCAGCCTGATGGGGTTCTTGCCCAACTTTCTCCTGACATATTATTTACTTCTAATGCAGTAAATATTACATCTTTCTTATATCCACCTTGTTTTTGTGCTGATGCAGTTAATTCTTTAAATGCTTTGATTCTTCCATTTGGTGTTTCTCTTACATTCATACTTGTTGCAGTTATCTTATAATCTCCTTTAGTATAGTTCTTTACATTTGTATTACTTGATGACTGAGTTCTTTGCACCTTTACTTTTATAGATTGTCCTACATATATTATATAAGGAGAAGATATATTGTTTAACTCTGCTATATCTTTCCAGTCTACATTGTATTTACTTGCGATTTTTGATAAAGAATCTCCCACTTTAACAATATAATAAGTCATACTTTCTTGGTTTGTCTTGTAACTGTTGTTAATCATATTTTTAATTGTATTATAATCATATCCTGCTGATGCTAATCTGTTCTTTCTATCATCACCATTTCCCCACAAACCTGCTTTGACTTCTTCTGCTATTTGTTCATTTGATTTTTTATTTGAAGGAACTGCTATAGGATTATTATTTACTGTATATCCTTTTACTACGAAGTCTTTATATGCATAATTCATATCCAATCTGCCATTATAACCATTTAAAGTACCTTCTGATGTAAATTGCCATATTCCACAATCATTTGCATTTTCTCCATCTGAAGATGTTGCATTTCCTTTTTGTTTTCCTCCAGATGTTGGCCAATGAGCTACCCATTTATCAAATCTAGTTAATCCTGCAAGTTGATTGTTCCACCAACTTGAACTTGCATATACCATGGCATAATATCCTGCTTGTTCAAAAGTTTCTCCTTCTACTGTGCATATATCTCTTAATATTTGATTTGATGGCATTCCATATTTTCTTTTATAACCATCAGCATCTTCCATATCTATTACTAAAAAGTTGGGTTTTACAGAATATGAATTTGCTAATGTTAGCATTCTTAGTGCTTCCTCTTTCGCTTGTTCGACATTTAATGCATACGAATAAATATATAGTCCATACGGTTTACCACTCTCAATTGCTAGATTTACATTTCTATCTACTTTTTTATCTTTTGAACTTCCTGCGTATGCTCTAAAAATAAAAAAATCCACTTGTGTTGCAAGTGTTTTAATATTTATATCGCCCTGCCAAGAGCTTATATCTGGTCCTTTATATGCCATTATTCTT
>CAYSKD010000149.1:0-2750 GCA_964431665.1 uncultured Clostridium sp. | reverse complement strand
TTATGAGTTTAAAAAATATGTTATATTGTCTTTTAATAGTTTCTGGAAATGATGCTGCAAATGTAATTGCAGAAGCAGTAAGTGGTAGCAATGAAGCTTTTGTAGAGTTAATGAATTCGAAACTAAAAGAAATAGGTTGTAATAACACACACTTTACCAATGCTCATGGTTTTCATGATGATGATCATTATACTACACCTTATGACATGGCTTTGTTAATACACTACGCTATGCAAAATGATACTTTTAGAGAAATAGTTGAAACTAAAGAATTAATAATACCTCCAACCAATAAAAGTGCACAAAGAAATTACACTAATACAAATAAAATGTTTGATGAGGATTATGAGCAAGTATATTATGAATATATACTTGGAGGTAAAACAGGATACACTGAAGAAGCAAGAGGAACTTTTGTAGGATATGCAAAAAAGGATGGCAAACTACTTATTGTATGTACCTTTGACGGCTCACAAAATGTAAACGGACAAGAGGCTAGATTTCTTGATGCAAAGACATTACTAGAATTCTCTTTTGCTAATTTTAATGAATATAAACTAATAGATAAAAATAGTATTAGTTTTAAAGTAACTGATAAAGAAAATAAAAAGATATACACTGTAGGATTAAAAGATGATATATACGCAATATGCGAAGGGTCTGCTATAAGATGTGTTTATACTCCAAATATTTTTTACAATATGCTAAATAATGAAAATTTAAATTCCAAAATTGGAACTATAAATTTATCTTTAAAAGGAGATAGTTTAAATATCGTAAAAGATCAAGACTTAGTACTAATTGAAGAATCAAACTATATTGATGTAGCGGCTATAATTAAGAAATGTATTAAATATATAATACTTATTATTATCCTTATTCTTCTTATACGTATTTTGCAAGCTTTAAAAAAAAGGAAGAAAAAAAAGAAAAAGAATATGAAAAATAATATGAAAAATAAAATGAAAAAATATAATTAATTTTTTAAAGAGATAACAGAAGAAATAACTATTCTGTTACCTCTTTTTTATTATTTTATTCATTTAAATATAACGAACTAAAATCATCTTTAATTAATTGTCTAGTCTTATCTTCGTCAAGAATAAAATATGAAATATCATCAATATATTTAGCCTCACCTATAGCAGTACAAGATACAATATTATCCATATTTATATTCTTAACATCAGATACATATTTTAACGCTATCCTTGCTGTAACATTAGTATCAGTATTATTTAAAGCAATATCAATAAGGCTAGGAATTTTAGAAATATTTTTTGTTGATAATACAGTAGAAATAAACGCTTTTATAAAAGTTTGCTGTACTTTTACTCTATCTAAATCTCCCATACTATATCCAACAGACATATCATTGTTATGCCTAAACCTTACAAACATTTCAGCTTGCTGACCATTTAGAACTTGTAAACCTTTTTGCAAATCTATATGCAAATCTTGTGTTGGATCATCATATTTCATCCTTATTGGAACATCTACCTCAACTCCGCCTACAGCATCAACCAATTCATGAACCATGTCAGTTTTAAATATTAAATAATAATCAATTTTTACATCTAATAATTCTTGCACTTCTTTAACGAGTGGCACAACATTTTTGCCTCTATATATACCATTTAATTTATTACCTACGCAATATTCGTTTGTAACATAAGTATCTCTTGGAATTGACATCATTGCTACTTTACCATTTTTTACGTTATATTTTATATATATCATTGTATCAGTTAAATTATCATTTACTCCACATATTAGTGCATTAATTTCGTCCTTCTTTTTACTTAAAGTTTGTACGACAGTACCATCCGCGCTTAACGTCTCGCTTTCGCTTTCATCTATCATATAGTTAAAAGCAAATACGCAAGACCAAATGAGAAATCCAATAAATGCCAAAGTTACAAAAACTCTTGTTACCTTTTGGAATTTATTTTTTCTTTTCTTCATATAACAACTCACTTTCAATTATATTTTTATCCCTGATTTTATGAAATATACAAATATATTGTTATTATATAATAAATTTACAATAGTAGAATCATTTATATAATTTACAACAGGTTCTAATAATGACATTGGTGCTAAAAACGAGATTATTGCAAGTATAATATATAATTTTAGCAATGCTTTTACAACACCAGCTGCCACACCTCCTATTTTGTTTACACTATGTAACAATGGTAAATTAAATACTATATTTAATACCATTCTTAAAATATAGCAAATGATAAATACAACAACTGCTATTAAAATAAAACTTAATCCCTTTAATATATACATAGTAACTGTTTTTGCAACTTGTTCATTAGTAAGAGTATCTCTTGCACTTCCCACTATATTATTTACAATAGTTTCATAAATATTATCTTCCTTGTTACTATCTATTTCTTGTTCAGTATTTTCCTCTGTTTTAGGATTTAACCCTTCATATACCATTTGCTCAATAGTACTTCCAATAGGTGTATCATTATATAACCCATCAGCAATAACTGAGTTAAGCATAAGTCCAAGCACTATTGATAATATAATGCTTATCAAACTTATTGCTATACCAACTAGTCCTTTTTTATATCCTAAAAAAGCACCTATTAAAACAAAAGCAATTACAACAATATCTAAAATCATTTTTTCCCTCCTTACATATTTACTATATATATCTTATTTGTATAAATAAGAGCAACAGATTTTTCATTATTAAATACTATTATATCCTTAGGCGGAAATGATAGTTC
>CAYSKD010000148.1:0-2751 GCA_964431665.1 uncultured Clostridium sp. | reverse complement strand
TAAAAGGTACATATGAGCTTGTTAATAAATCACTTTCTAATATGTTGCTTTTAGCTTTAATATCTTTAAGTTTAACTTTTATATTTTTAGGTTTTATATTATTCTTTAACTTAAGAAAGAATAAAGGAATGTATATTGGATTAATTGCATCTGGATTTACCATTATTTTATTTACAATTTGGTTTATATATCAAAGTATAAATGTTATAAGTGTGATTTAAAATAATTAATATATGATAGAAAATAGTAAATTGTTTATATAAACAATTTACTATTTTTTACTATTTTTTAGTCTTGATAAAAGTTTATAAACATGATATATAATATATATATATTATATAATAAAGGAGAGATATATATGAGTGATATTAATAAAGAATTAGAAGAATTAAGCGGCTTTAAAGATTTGCGAATTGTTGACAATTTTTATCAAACATCAAGCTTTTTTCCTATGCCAACAACACAGATAGGAACTTTAAATGAAGATGGAAAGACAAATTTAGGCTCTTATTCATTGTGTTTTCCATATTATATTGCCGGAAAAGAATACTATGCTATGTTACTTTGTTGCAGAAATAGTTCTAATACTGCTAAAAACATATTAAGGACAGGTAAGTGTACTATTAATTTTATAACAGATAAGAAAAAGTATTTTAAGGAAGCTGTAAGATTAGGTTTCCCTGGAGAGACAACTGAAGAAAAGATGAAGGATTGTATATATAATTTAGTAGACGGAAAAAGCGCTAGAGAAAACCCAAATGAAAGATATCCTAAAATTGTTAAAGAAGCTTTCCAAGTGTTTGAGTGTACATGGGTTAGAGAACTGGATGGAGCACAAGATGATAAAGTGCAAGAAGAATATTTGCCACCATATCATAATTTTAATGGTATTACAAGTCAATATGGTGCCCATTTTATATTAAAGGTAGACCATATACTAATGAAACCAAAGTATCATGATGCAATAATTAATGGAGTTGATGCTAAGAGCTTTCCACAGGTACCAGTTGACTACGGCTATCGTGATAGCAAAAATTTTTGGTATACAAGATTTAGAAAGCCTATAGCAGAACCTATACCAGAAAATAAAGGAGTAGGATTAGATTCCGTTAAGTATGCTGCTTCTAGAATAGATCCTGAAATTAAATTTACAGATGAAGCTTGTGCAAAACTTGTAAAAGTCCCAAGAGTATTTTTAAATACTGTTTTAAAAGGTTGTGTATCGTGGGCAAAGGAAAATAATGTAAGTTTAATTACAGAAAAAGAAATGCAAATAATTCAAGATAAAAGAAATAAAGAAAAGAATAATAAGTAATATTTATTGATGTTAAAAGAACAGAATATATTTGTTTGTTCCAAATATTTAAAATAGAAATAAATTTTATGTAATAAAACAGTAAAACAAAAAAAGTGAAGAGATTTTCGTGTATTTTTCCAATAGTTCGTAAAAAATAGTATAATTAATAAAATATAGATATATAAATTATTTACAAAAGAAAGCAAAGAGGTGAGAATGTGGAAGAAAAGAATGTTACAATGATAAAGTTTATCAACATTTTCCTAATATTAGCAATAATTGCTATAATAGTAATGGGAATATTCATTTATAAGCTTAATAATGATAAAACAGCAGAAATTCAAAAATCTACAGAACTTCAAGCTCAAGTAAATAGTTTAAATGGAACTGTTAGTGATTTACAAGGAAAAATTGACACGATTTCTAATACTGTTTCTGGTAAAGATACTACAAATAATAACTCTAATGATGACAGTACAAGTAATAAAGCAGAAAATTCAACAACATCATCAGTAAATAAAAGACTATATAAGTTATTTAGTAATCAAAGGTATATTCTTTTGATGGATGATAATACATATGATATAGACCAAGATTTTCTAGAGAAAAAAACATATATTTTAGATTTAAATATGACAAACGGTAATGAGATTGTTAAAGAAGTTAATTTATCAAGTAAATTGACCCCATTTGTAAATGAATATATTAATAAAAATAAAGGCTCTAAAGATGGTACTTGCACTGTAGAATATTTTGAAGTTGAAAATATGATGACGTTACCTGAAATTGATGAAGAAAACGAGGTTGTTTTTAAAGTATATTTTAGATGTGGTGATGGAAATGTAGAAACAAGTATGGGCTCTGAAATATATGCATATAATGTAAAAACAGATACAATACGTGATTTAGGTAGTGCAATTTAATGTAAAAATAAAATAGTATAATTGATGACCAATAAAAAAATATTGGTCATCTTTCATAATTAGATGTTTTTATTTTTTAGTTGTTTTGTTTTATTTTTTTATTTCATTTAAATTGTTATCTTTATTGTGCTTATGCATACTTTCCAAAATACATCTAAGTGATTTTCTTCTTTTCAAGCTTGAACATATCCTCCTATTACATGATGATAGATATCATCCCACTTCTATTAAAACAGACTTTTTTTTAGATTCTGCAATTTTTCTTGAAATTGTACTTTTTCCAACTCCTGCTGGTCCAGTAATTATATATAAATTTGTAATTGTTGTGTCATCTATAATTTTCTTTGCTGCCAATAATCGCTCTTCTTTCTCTATCGAAGTATAATTTTCCGACACAATTACATCACGCAACGGCAAACACTTAATTTGCTTATAGTATTTCATAAAAAACTTAATTCCGCACTGTTCTATCAATAATTTATACTGCTTATTATCTTCAATGTTTTTTTGTGCGGCAATTTTTCGTTCTTT
>CAYSKD010000147.1:0-2753 GCA_964431665.1 uncultured Clostridium sp. | reverse complement strand
ATGTCATAATGTGGACTTATAATAAAGTATTAGAATACCCTGTTAATATAAAATGTAAAGACCCTCGTTTAGCCAAAGTGATTATTTCACAATACGGAGGTCCAGATGGTGAACTTGCAGCTTCTTTAAGATATTTATCTCAAAGATTTGGCATGCCAGACCAAAATTCTAAAGCTATTTTAAATGATATTGGTACAGAAGAATTAGCCCATTTAGAAATAGTAGGAAGCATTGTACACCAATTAACAAAAGATGCAACTATAGAAGAAATTGAAGCTGCTGGTCTTGGACCATATTATACAGATCACGGATTAGGAGTATATCCTCAATCTGCTAGTGGAACGCCTTTTACAGCCTCTGTACTTGCAGTTAAAGGTGACCCTATTGCGGATTTACAAGAAGACCTTGCAGCAGAGCAAAAAGCCAGAGCTACTTATGAAAAGCTAATAGACTTATGTAGAGATAACCCTGACGTAGTAGATCCACTTAAATTCTTGAGGGAAAGAGAAGTCGTCCACTTTCAAAGATTTGGTGAGGCATTAAGAGGAGTTCAAGATAAACTTGCAACAAAAAGAACATTTATGAATAGTTGTCCTAATAACCAGATAACTACTTTATAAGTTTTAAGAGGAGCTACATAATAAATTGCTCCTCTTATTTTTTATTTACTATTACCTATTACATAACATTTTATAATAAAAAGAATATATTTAATTTTTTATTTTTAAATTTTTTAAATATACTTTTTGTTCATCTGTTATTCTGTAACTTTCTAGTGCTTTTTGAATTGCTTTATTATGAACCCAATTATCGAGTTTATTATTTTCAAGATATAAAATTGCATCATTCCATTGTTTAGCTAAAGCTGTTGCAAAAAACCAGGCCACCATCATTTGCACATAATATTCATTAGAATGAACACTTGCAGAAATTTTTAAATACTCAGGTTTAAAATCTTCATCAAGGAAATAACTCATAAGCATTTTTATTCCAAACCTACATGTATATGTTTGCTTTAATTTTGCCCATTTTTTTATTTTTTTTATTAGTTCTTCTTTATTCTTTTTTAATATTTTAGGAGACATTATGTCACAAACTGCCCAATTATCCACATAAGGAAGAAATCTATCAATCTCATTAATACATACATCATAATCCTTTATTTCTGAAATTAATAAACCATGTAACATATTTTCATCATAGTATTCATGTGGAAGTGTTTTTAAAAATTCCTTACTTTCTGTTTCTTTTATTTATTTTTTTGCTATTTTTCTGATTTCAGGTACTCTAATACCTATTATTTTTTCTTTATCTATAGAAGGTACTAGCTTGCTCTGAAATTCCCTATACTCTTTATCTTGCAATTCAAATAATTTTTCTGTTATATTCATTTGACTGCTCCATTTTATATTTTTTTAACTTTTCCTAAGCTTTAATTTATAGCTAAATTTGCTGTTCAATAATAAGGCATTGCATCTCTTATCAATAATCATATTTACTTATTTCTGGATATACAAATTTCATTCCACCATCTGAAAACTCATTACTTGCAACATGATCTTTTTCAAAAGTATCAGTTCCTTTTAAGAAATATTTATATTTTATGCTTGAACTAACAAATCCATTTCCCACAATTACTGGGTCATCCCAGGTTGCATCAATACAATACCACCTCTGATCTAAAAGTACTGCATTCCATGCATGGCTTTCTACATTTCCTGAAGAATTCGTTGCCTCTCCTTGTATTAGTACACAATCTATTCCAGCACTATCTGCAAGATATTTTAATGCTCTTGCATAACCTTCACACACACATTTCTTTTCTACCAATGCTCCATATATAGTGTATGGTGAGATACTTTCATCATTTTCATCATAAGAAATATTATCTACAAGATAGTCATGAATAATCTTTATATCTTCATAATCTTCGCCTTTTAATTTCGCTAAAATTACATTTCTTTCTGATTCAATCTTTTTGATTGCTGTTCTTACCTGTTGCTCTGAAGTAAATGCGTCACTATAATATGTTTGTCCGTCTTTAGGTGATAAAAATACTTTATATGTTGTTTTAAAAGTTCTCTTTGTAGTTTCTATATTTAAATACAATTTACTAATGTCTATATAAAATAAATCTGGATTATCATGTATATATGCATCAATAGCAGCTTGATAATATTCACCCAAAATCTTTTTTCCATCTTCTTGTGATAATATGCTAGAAAACGTTTCTTCATACTGTATAACATATGTTCCACTTACAAGGTTATCCTTATTTTCTTCAAGACCATTATATAGTATTTTTTGAGTATCATTTAATTGGTTGTAATAATAATATTTATCTGTTGTTTTGGTTGTTGAAGATATATTAGAACTATTAGTTTCATTGTCATCTACTGAAATATTTTGTGAATTTGTATTTACTTTTTCAGATGAATTTTCTTCCGGTATTTTTATAATGCTATCAAATATAGCAATTTGACTCTCTTCTCCATTTATAGATTCAATTATAGCTACTAGTAACAAACCTGTAACAAACAGTAATAAAAACATAAGTAGCATCAGAATAATAGTTGATAAAGCCTTTTTCATTTGTTTTCCTCCTCAAATCTTTACTCTATTATAATATTACTATATTTATATAAAAAAAGCAAGAATTTTTTTACTATATCTTGCTTTTTTAGTTACAGTTTGGTGAGAGATTAAGTATGTATATTATTTTTTGCAATATTGCGTAAGCGACCAAACGAGCT
>CAYSKD010000146.1:0-2851 GCA_964431665.1 uncultured Clostridium sp. | reverse complement strand
ATATTGAATTTAAAAAGAATCAATTAATAGAATATGGTAGAATAATAGATATACCAAAAGAACAAAAAAGTTTAATTACACTTGAAAGAACTAAATCAAATTTCTTTAAATTAAAAGATTTTATGAACTTGATAAAAAATTTTATATTAGGAAAAAATTAAAAAATATAGTGAGTTTTGTAGCACCACGTAAGCGACCAAACGGAGCCACTTTTGTGGCGTAGTGCGAATTGGAGCCACCTACCCGTTTTTTTATTGGTGGCGACACCAAAGCACAAAAACCACTATATTTTTTATTATATAAAAACCTTATTTTCTCTTTTTTCTTTGTATTCCATATGCAACATTTCTCATAATACTACTTGGCATTATCTTAGAAAGGACATGCAAAACTTTCATTTTGAATCCTGGAATAATTACTAGCCTCTCATCAAACATTTTATTTACACCATATTCTGCTACAAATTCAGCACTATATGGTTTAACTTTAAACTCTACACCTGCTACATTATTAAAATTCGTTTCTGTCGGTCCTGGGCAAAGCACACTAATATGCACATCTGATTTTTCTTTTTTTAACTCTGTATCAATTGCCCTAGAAAAAGAAAGTACATAATTCTTAGATGCATAGTACTCTGCCATTAAAGGTCCATCCATAAATCCAGAAATAGAAGATACATTTAATATATAACCGAAATTTCTTTTTTTCATATCTGCTAAGAACATTTTTGTAAGCATGTGTATCGCTGTTATATTCAAATCTATTAATTCTAAATCCTTTTCTAAATCAGTTTCAACAAAACTCCCAAATACCCCAAATCCTGCATTATTAACTAAAACTTCAATTGTGGTGTCATTTTTATACATTTCATGTAATCTCCAGACATTAGACCTATCTGTTAAATCCATTCCCACTACTTCCACTTTAGTTCTGACAACTCTTTGAATATCTCTTAAATTTCTTTCACTTCTTGAAACTAGTATTAAATCATATCCTAAATCACTTAAATATAAAGCAATTTCCTTTCCAATTCCAGAAGATGCTCCTGTTATTAACGCTTTCATTTTATTTTTGTTCCTTTCTTAAATAGCATAATTTTTAACTAAATCTAATATTTCCTTCTTTTGTTTCATAACTGTATCATAACCAATTTTTATTGCATGGTCGACACTATCTATACTAAGTAATTTTGCTTGAGCAATGTCTATCTCAATAGCCAAAGTTGCCTGTTTTTGTGCATTTAAAACATCCCTATATGAAAAAATATCACAGGCTCTTAATATTGTATCAAATAAATTACTGTCCTCTTTATATTCATCAAGTTTAAATGAAATGCCAATTGTTTGGTTAGCACCCATTTTTTTCAAAACGCTTATCGGTAAATTATTCTTTGTACCTCCATCTATAAAAATATATTCTTTATACTTGCAAGGAGTAAATGCTGCTGGGAAAGCCATACTTGACCTTACTGCTTTTCCTATAGATATATCAGATATACAATCTATCTCTTCTTCTTTTGCCAATTCCTCTTTTGACCACAAAATGCACTCCTTTGTTGTCTTTGCATCAACTGTTACAATAGCTAGATTCTTATTTATATCTCTCATCTTTTCAAAACCCTTTTTACTAGCTAACTCTAATATCATATTTTCTAATTCTTCACCACGAATTATTCCAGCCAAACTATTCTCTTTTGTAAATAAATATTTAAATGATGCCTGTATAATCGGCATCTTCTTTATTTTTATTATTTTTTTATAACACTCTTCAAAAATATCCTTCATCTCTTTAGTATTATATCCCATTGCGTACATTACAGCAAATATACTCCCAGAGCTAGTACCTGAAATATAATCAATTTTAATTCCAATTTCTTCTAAAGCTTGAATAGCACCAATATGAGCTACACCCTTTAAACCTCCACCAGCTAAAGCTAGTCCTATTCCCATTTTTATTTCTTCCTTCCCTCAGTTTATTTTATCCCTCTTCAGTATACACCTTTTGTGTTGGATATACAAGTGAAATATTCTCACTATCTAAAGCTTCTATAATATCACAATTTATTTCTTCTTTATATTTCATATATTCTTCATAATCTGAGGTATCTATATAAGCATAAACTATAATTTGATTACAATCACTTTCAATAGAATCTAAATAAACTTGAGCAGTATCCTTTATAACATGATTATTTGCAAGCAAAACTGTTTTTATTTTACTAATTGCTTTTATTATTTTCTCTTTAGAAGAATCTAAACTAATTCTCAAAGTAGTAGAAAATCTTCTTGTATCAACCTTACTACAATTTATTACAGACGACGTTGTAATTATGGAATTAGGTATATTAACAATAGTATTATTTATAGATTTAATTCTAACACTTCTAAAAGTAATATCAACAACTGTCCCCTGATATTTATCAATCTCTATGAAATCTCCAAGTTCAAACGGCTTATCTGTAATAATTGCAAATCCACCTATAACACTTTTTACAAAGTCTTGAGCAGCTAAAGCTACAACTGCACTTCCTATACCAAGTCCCGCAACCAATCCGCTTAAATCATATCCTATTTCTTTAATAATCATAAAACCTGCTACAATATAAATAAGAACTTTTAATATCTTAGCGACAAATTTATTAAAAGCCTCATTGCTAAATGAATCACTCTTTTCCATTTTTTTCAAAAAAGTAGAATTAATTTCAAAATTATTTGCTAAACCTTTTGCAATAATCATAATAATTATAATTCTATACACTTTATTAAGTAAGCTTATAGTTTTAATCGATATATTCAAATATCTTATTCCAATATAAAAACCAGTTACAACAAAAAAAGTTTTTAAAGGAGAA
>CAYSKD010000145.1:0-2863 GCA_964431665.1 uncultured Clostridium sp. | reverse complement strand
AATTATACATAGTTTAAATGATTATGCGTTAGGAACTGTTATAGAAAGTGAAGATAAAACTAGATATAAACTAGAAGTAAATGAAGTAGGTGCAAGAAAATTTACAAGAATAAAGGGAACAAGATTAAGGTTTATGACTTATAATAATATAGGAAAAAAATTTAGATTAGTAAATGAAAAAGAATTAGATTTAATAGAAAAATTAAATTTTAATGAAAATAATTGGTCAAATGAAGGTAAACAATTAATTAATACAGTAAATAAATTGGTAGATGAAGTAAATAAATTAAATATGAAAGAAAGTATGAAAATTTAAAATAACTATTTACAATTCTTAATTAATATTATATAATAACTATGACGAGATAGTAAAAGGAATTTATATATGTATGCCCTCAAAAGGACTATCTCGTCAATAAAACTTTTGATGTGGTATGCATATATAAGTTCCTTTTATTATTGAAAATATAATATTAGGAGGAATGTTAAATGTATGGTTATATTTATAGGACTACAAATTTAATAAATGGCAAAATTTATATAGGTAAAAAGAAAGGCGAATTTACAGAAAAGTATAAAGGTAGTGGTAAATATTTAAAAAATGCAATAAATAAATATGGTTGGGATAATTTTAAAGTAGAGGTTATAGAATATTGTGAAACACTGGATATACAAAATGAAAGAGAGAAATATTGGATAGCTTATTATAGAAATCAAAATGTAGAAATGTATAATATAGCAAATGGTGGTGATGGTGGGGATATTTTTAGTTGTTTACCTAAAGAACAATTACAAGAAATAAAAGATTATATTGGTTATTGTAATAAGAGTGGTATATGTGGAAATAAAGGAAAACACTTATCTGAAGAACATAAAAGAAAAATAAGTGAAAGTAATAAAGGTAAAAAATTAACACCTGAACATATTGAAAAATCTAGGATAGCTCATAAAGGACAAAAAGCTTGGAATAAAGGATTAACAAAAGATGACCCTAGAGTTGCAAAATATTATAGACAACCTCGGAACTTATAGACATAGTGAGGAAACAAGAAAGAAAATATCTGAAAATTGTAAAGGAAAAAGAAAACATTATATAGTATCAGAAGAAACTAGATTAAAAATAAGTATGTCAAAGAAGGGTAAACTTTTAGGTAAAAGAGATAAGTCAATGCCATTAGAATATAGAAAAAAGATAAGTGAGACTAAAAAAGGAAAACCTCAATCAAAAGAGCATAAAGAAAAAATAGGTAAAATGATACAAGGCAGAATTTGGATAAATAATGGAGAAAAATCAAAAATGATTTATCCAGAACAATTAGAAGAATATCAAGAACAAGGATATAATTTAGGAAGAATTAAATGGAAGGAGTAAATTAAATGCAGAGTTTAAGTGTAAAATATCGTCCCAAAACTTGGAATGATGTAACGGAACAAAATTATATAAAGGTAATATTAGAAAATCAAATAAAAACAAACACAGTAAAAAATGCATATTTACTAACTCGGTTCTGCACGGGACGGGAAAAACAACAACAGCAAGAATATTTGCAAATGAAATAAATAGAGGAAAAGGAACTCCTATTGAGATAGACGCAGCAAGTAAGAATGGAGTAGATGATGTAAGAACAATAATAGAAGAGGCAAAATTTAAGCCTTTAGATAGTGAATATAAAATATATATATTAGATGAGGTACATCAATTTAGTCAAGGGGCTTGGAACGCAATGTTAAAATTACTTGAAGAACCTCCAAAAACAACTATATTCCTTATGTGTACCACTGAATTGAACAAGGTTCCAGCTACAATAAAATCGAGATGTCAAATTTTTAATTTTAATAAAATAAGTCAAGAGGGAATTTTAGATAGATTAAAATATATTTGTGAAAATGAAGGTTATAAACTATTGACAAAATAATCTTTTGTTGTTATAATACACTATATAAATATTATTATGGAGGTATTATAAATGGAAGAGATATGGAAAGATATAAAAGATTATGAAGGTTATTATCAAGTAAGTAATTTAGGTAGAGTAAAATCAGTTCCTAGAACTATACAAAGAAAGAAAAATAAATATACTGTTAAAGAAAGAATTTTAAAATCAAGACCAGACAAAGATGGTTATGAGTATGTTGTTTTATGTATAAATTGTAAAATGAAAACAAAATCAATTCATAGGCTGGTAGCAGAGGTATTTATACCAAATCCTAGTAATTTACCTTGTATAAATCATAAGGACGAAAATCCTAGTAACAATAATGTAGAAAATCTTGAATGGTGTACTTATAGTTATAATAATACATATAATGATTTAGCACATAGAAGAATGAAAAAAGTTGATTATGCAAAAAGGGCAGCTAATACAAATTGGGAATTAAGAAAATTACACACAGATTTTAAGAAAAGAACTGAAAATACAAACTATGAAGCTATTGCAGAAAAAATAAGAAAGCCTATAAATCAATATGATAAAGATAATAATTTTATAAAACAATGGAATTGTGCAAAAGATATAGCAAAAGAATATAATACAACACCTGAGGCTATAAGGGCAAACTGTTTAGGAAAAGTAAAAGGATTAACAAAAGGTTATAAATGGAGGTATGTGGAAAATGAGTAAAGTATATGAAATAGAAGCAATAAAATATATTGCTCGTTTGAGTGATGGAGGTCTTCGAGATGCTTTAAGCTTATTAGATAAGGCAATTGGATATTCAGATGAAATAACAGTAGAAAATGTAGTAAAAGCATTAGGAATAAGTGATTATGAAAGTTTAGATAAATTATTAGAATATATATTATGTGAAAATGAAAGGGGTTGTATATATATTATAGAAAATGTTTATAATCAAGGAAAAGATT
>CAYSKD010000144.1:0-2883 GCA_964431665.1 uncultured Clostridium sp. | reverse complement strand
CTGAGTTATTGATAAGCAAAGGATTTAGAAGATGAGCATTATTAACTCTAACACAATCTTTTTCAAGATCAGAATAATATTTTTTTAATCCGTCCATATCATTATTGTTAATATATCCACCAATAGAATTTACTATATTATCAAAGTCATGTTTAAAACCTCTAACATTATCATATAACATAGATAAAGTATTATTATAACTTTCTGCATTTTCTAGTTCTCTGGCAGTTATGTGTAATTTAATTACTTTTGTTAAACTAAAAAAGCTAGTAACAAAATAAAGAAGTAGCAATATAAAATTCAACAAAGTTATAGCAATTGGTATTACATTTACATAGAAGAAATTTAAGGCAGCTTGTAAAATAAGCACAAATATTCCTAATATTGCATTGAATAGTATTATTAATTTAGTACGTCTATCCATGAGATTTTGTAATGATAAACTAAATTTTTTATACCTAAGTATAGAAATAACAATCCAAACAATAGCATAAACTATACATGAATATATAAATTTATATATTGGTGTAGCTTCCATGGTATTACTAGAAACATTTATAATTTTTAAATAAGGAATTAAGACAAGTGTGTTTGTTAATGCAAAAATTGCAGTAGGTATCACAATTGCTAATATAGATTTTATAATTCCTAATTTAAATAAGAAATATATTAGTAAAAACATAGAAAAATAATTAATAAATACATTAAAAGGAGCAGGAATAACAAAAATGTTTAGAAAAGACAATGTTGATAGTACTATAATGTATATATATTTTTGATTGCTAGAATACTTTACTTTTAAGAAGTATGAGAAAATGTATAAAGTTAAATACGCTTCAATAAATAAAAATGGTAAAGTTACAAGTTTAGTCATTGCTACACTTTCAGTAGTAAGTATAGTCCAAAAATTATTTAATATTTCCATAATTATTAATCACCTCCAAAAACTCACTTTTATACTTAGGTCCGATATCACAAAAAGCGCTATTAAAATAAATCATGTTATCTAATGGTTCAACTTTTGTAACATTATTAATATTTGCAATAAAAGATTTATGGCATCTAACAAAATTATCAGGTAGTCTATCTTGTATTTTAGCAAAAGAGCTATACACTTCGTAATCTCTTGAATCAGTATGGAAAACAAGCTTCATACCGTCTCTTTTAATATATTTGATTTCACTTTCTGCAACAATAGTATTTTTATTATCTAATTTAATAAAGTTTTTTGTTACACCCGCAATATCATCAAATAATCTAACAACACACTCTTCTAGTCTTTCAGTAGTTATAGGTTTAGAAATATAGTCAAATGTTTTGTATTTGTAAGCCACAAAACCAAATTCAAGATGAGCAGTCGCAAAGATTAAATAGCAGTCCTTATTGTTCTTACGGACTCTTTCAGCAATTTCTAATCCAGTCAATTTAGACTTTAGGTCAATATCTAGTAATAAAACATCAACATTATTACTATCTACGTAAGACATAAGTTCATCAACATCAGATGTCTTACAGCCAACTTTAGCATCAAAATCATGCTTAATAAAAATTTTGTCCAACATTTTAGATAAATCATTTACGGTTTTTAAATGATCATCAATAATAACAAAGTTTAACATAAAAAAATCCCCTTATCAAAAAAATAATTATCGAATTATGTAACATAAAATTACAAAAATTACCAATAACCTATTAATAATACAATAAAAGTCGAAAATTGTCAATAGCTGTATAAGTATAGGTTTTGGAAAAAGAATATTAATACAATGATTGACATAAAGTAAATGATATTGATACTATCAATCATGAATATGTGAAAATTATGTAAATATAAGACTTTTGAGGAATAAGAAAAAAATTCATACACATTTTTTTACTTAGTAGACAAAATTAAATAAAAGTGGTATAATATTAACATAACAAGTAAAAATAAAAAAGGAGGCATTAAAATGAATGTAATAAAAAATAATGAATTTAATACCCCACATTTAATAAATATTGATTTTGATATACCATACTATATTTTTGAAGAAATAGTAGAATATATAGAGCAAACAGCTCAAGGAAAATGCAGATGTAGTAAATGGGAAAATATAAAAAGCTTATTAAGCTTAGCTGTAGTAAATGGACGAATGACAAGAGAACAAGCAGATAGCTTAATAGAAAAATATAATAGGGAAGAATACTAAAAAAGGAGTTTGTATGAAAATAGAAAAAGTTAAATCTAAAAAAGATAATTTAGAATTAGAGATAGCTATTATAGAGCCAAAGAAAAGTCCAAAAGCTATTGTGCAATTTTCACATGGAATGTCAGGACATAAAGAAAGATATTAGTTATATTGTTGATGACTTATATTAAGTAACAGAATATATCAAAGAAAAATATCAGAACCTAGATGTTATAATAAAAATATGAAACTGGAAAATGAATGGATATGCTCAAATAATGAAACAGGCATTTTGTAGAAAAGATTGGAATGTAAAAAATAAAGATTTAGATATATTAATTATAGCTGGAAAAGATGACCCAGTTATTCAAAGTGTAGATAAATTTGATGAACTAGTAAGATTTATAAAAAGTATCGGATATAAAAATGTTGAATCAAAATTATATGAGGGCATGAAACATGAGTTGTTAAATGAAACAAATAACCAAATTATCTATAGTGATGTTTTAGAGTATTTAAGGTAGCGGTCGTAGTTTCAATAAATAGTAAGTTTGTAAGCAAATAGATTTATTGTTTGAGCAGATTAAAAAATTTGCTCTTATTTCTTGACAAATTGAATTTAAAATAGTAATAATTGTATTATGCAAGTAATACAATGAGGGAGATAATTATGGAATATGTTTTTGATAATGAAAGACCAATTTATATTCAATTA
>CAYSKD010000143.1:0-2896 GCA_964431665.1 uncultured Clostridium sp. | reverse complement strand
CAGTTGGTGCTGGTGTAGTTTCAGAAATTGTTGAATAACATTTAAAAAACTCAAAAATTTGAGTTTTTTTTATATTAAAAAAAATTTTTAAGCGATTACAATAAAATATCTTGACACAAAAACATTTGTTCGATATTCTATATTTAGGTGATAAATGTGCAAAAGAGATTAATATTTCATATAGATGTAAACAATGCTTTTTTGTCTTGGAGTGCATGTCAAATGCTTAAAGAGGGTTACAAAATAGATATACGAAATAAAGTGTCAATTATAGGTGGTGATGAAAGTAAAAGACATGGTATTGTACTAGCTAAAAGTACCCCAGCAAAAAAGTATAACATTGTTACAGCAGAAACAATTTATAGTGCTAGAAAAAAGTATAAAAATTTATTGGTATTTCCACCTAGATATGATGTATATAAAAAATACTCTGATAAATTATTTAACTATTTATCTTCATTTACGCCACATATAGAAAGATATTCCATTGATGAATGTTTTTTAGATATGAGTGGTATGAATCATTTTATAAAGGATGAAGTAGAATTTGCACATAAAATAAAAAATGAAATAAAAGAAAAATTTGGATTTACAGTTAATATTGGTATAGGAAATAATAAATTATGCGCTAAAGTAGCATCTGATTTTGAAAAACCCGATAGAGTTCATACACTATATTCTGATGAAATAGAAACAAAGTTATGGAAACTTAATATAGAAGATTTATTTATGGTAGGGAAGCAAACTACAAAAAAATTAAAGTCATTGAAAATAAATACTGTATATGATTTGGCTCATTATCCAAGAGAAGATTTATTAAAAATATTTAAAAGCTATGGAAATTTATTACATGATTATGCAAATGGAATAGATGATAGTAAAGTAGAAGGTGAAAAAACTGAATTAAAGGGAATCGGAAATTCTATAACATTACCAAAAGATATTGAGGATATTGAGGAAATAAGGTTAAAACTATTAGAAATATCTGAACTTGTAGGAAGAAGAATAAGAAAAGATAGAAAATATGCTTATGTAGTTACCTTATATATAAAATATAGTGATTTTAAGACATTAACCCATCAAAGAAAACTTAAAAATCCAATAAATACAGATGATGAAATATATAAAAATGCTGTAATTTTGCTAAAGGATATAGAGTTAAAACCAATAAGAAGTTTAGGTATCAGACTTACTAATCTAGTTGCAGAAAAAATAGAACAAATATCAATTTTTGATAATAATGAAAAAAAGGGGAATAATAATAATGAAAATTTGCAATATGCAATAGATGAATTAAAAACAAAGTATGGAGGCAATATAATAAAAAGGGCAAGTGTAAAGGAAAACATGAAAAAGTAAATAAAGGTGTGATACTATGAACTTTCTAAAAAAATCAAAAAATAAAAATATAACTATAGATGATATTATGCTTAAGGTAGATAAAAAACATATAATTAGGAGATATGTAATTTTGATATTTTCTTTATTTATATCGGCTTTAGCATTCAATCTATTTTTCTATTCAACTAAAATAGTAACAGGTGGTATTAGTGGTTTATCAATTATTATTGATGAACTTACTAATATAGACCCTTCGAAATTTATGTTAATTGTAAATATACTTCTTCTAGTATTAAGTTATTTTTTATTAGGTTTTGAAACAACGATAAAATCATTAATAGGTGCATTAGCCTTTCCGTTATTTGTATCATTAACAGAGGGATTAATTGGGTATATTGATATTGAAGGAGCAGATTTACTAATTAAAACATTATTTGGGTCTGTAATTTCAGGGTTTGCTAGTGGATTAATATTTAAGGTTGGATTTTCAAGTGGTGGTACTGATATAATTGCTCAAATATTTTCAAAATATTCCAAAATATCACTTGGTAAGGCCAGTATGATTGTTAATACTATAATTATTGTTTTTAGTGGATTTATATTTGGATGGATAAATGTTATGTATGCAGTTATTGCAATATATATAATGAGTGTTATAACTGATAGGGTATTGCTTGGTATATCTGATAATAAGGCATTTTTTATAATTACATCTAGAGAAAAAGAAGTTAAAGATTTTATTATAAATAATTTAAACCATAGTGTAACTATTATGAAAAGTAGTGGTGGATTTACAAATAAAAATAGAAATGTATTAATGGTTGCAGTTCCTACTAGAGAATATTTTGTTCTTAAAGAATGTATTAATGAAATTGATAGGGATGCATTTTTTATAGTGACAGATTCATATCAAGTTTCGGGTGGAGAATGATTTATATTTTCCAAATTGACATAATTGTTAATTTAATATATACTAAAAACGCATACAGGGGATTGTATGCATAGAAGATATAGAAACTATTTCTATATGGGTTACATATAATATGTAATCCTTTTTAATTTTTTCTGTAAATTATGACATTTAATAGTAACATAATAAATATAATACACAATAATGTTGTCTCCATATTACTCCTCTCTACTATATCTTCTTATCTAGAGTTACCATTATTGATAATCCTAGATAAGAAGATATAAGGTTTATATAATATCTTTATATTCCTTTGCTTTCATTAACTTTTCTAGAGTAGTGTATTTTGTACTTCTAACATATACAGCATTTATATTACCTAGTGTTATAATTGGATCAAATTCATTTACTTTACCATCGATAAAAACCTTATATTTTTTTTGATTATCAACCTTAACCTCCTCAATACTTTTGACCTTTGCCCAATACATAATTGCAGAGTATGGCCTACCAATGTATAATGCAATATATTTTATATATTTTATCTTATTAGCATCTAATTTTACAAATTCCCATCTATTGTTTTGTTTTAGAAAGTCCTGACCCCCATTTTGAGCTGGACAAACAATTGTATCAAATATTGTT
>CAYSKD010000142.1:0-2938 GCA_964431665.1 uncultured Clostridium sp. | reverse complement strand
TATAACAATTTATTAAAATTTAATATATTAGACATGATTGAAGAATTTCCTAAGGATTCAAATGTGGAGTTTGATAAAAAGCTATTACAAATTGTAAAAGGTGGCTATGGTGAGGGGGACATACTAATTGGTATTACAGTACCTAATACAAGAAAACTTGCAAATAATATATATAAAGAATTAGAGGTAAATATATTGCAGGATTTTATTACATCTAAATATCATGAATATAGAAGATTTGCTTGCTTTTGTTTATCAAATATGATAAAACGAATAAGTGATACTTCAAAGGATATTTATTTTATGAAAGATATAATATTCTTTTTAAGAAAAAATATTGAGTATATTAATAATTGGGATTTAACTGATGAAGTTGGGCCAAATGTTGTAGGTGTTTATTTAATAAATTTAAGTGATAAAGAGGCAAAGAAAGAATTAGATAAATTTTATATAAATAGTAATAATCTTTGGATAAAAAGAATAGGTGTTGTATCTTGTTTGTTGTATGCAAGAAAAGGATATAAAGAGATACCATTTTATGTGCTTGAAAAAACTATATATTCTGATGAACCTTTGATAAATAAAGCTGCAGGATGGGTCTTAAGAGAATTATATAAAAAGTATCCTAAGGAAATTGTAGAGTATTTAAAAGAAAATAATAAAATGAAAAAACTTCCAAGCTTTGTTTTGTCCTATGCATGTGAAAAAATGACAATAAAAGAAAAAGAGGAAGTTTTATACAAAAAGGTTAAAAATAATTAAAGTAATAGGAGGTAATTTATATGAAGAAAATTGCTATAATGACAGCTGGTGGAGATTGTGCCGGATTAAATAGTGTTATTAAATCAATTGTAATGTCTGCAATGAATAAAAATATTAAAGTGGTTGGAATATTAGATGGATATATAGGTTTTGTTGAGGGAATGTATGTTAATTTAGATAAAAATTCTGTATATGATATAGAAACAAAAGGTGGAACTATTCTTGGCTCTTCTAATAAAGAATGTCCATTTCATTATCTTGTAAATAAAGAAAAAGAAAAATACGAAGATATGGTTGCCCCATCTATTGAAAAGCTTAGAAAGATAGGTGTAGAGGGTATGATTATAATAGGTGGTGATGGTACATTAGATTCTGCTCGTGTTATAGATGAGGCTGGAATGCCAGTTGTTGGAATTCCTAAAACAATTGACAATGATATGAGTGCAAGTAGTCCAACTATAGGATTTGAAACTGCTGTATCAAATGCTGTTGAAGCAATACGTAAGTTAAAGACAACAGCTTTTTCACATAGAAGAGTTATTGTAGTAGAGATGATGGGAAGAACATCAGGATACCTTACATTATATGGTGGATTTGCTTCAGGTGCTGATATTATATTGCTTCCAGAATTAGATTATAATTTAGATGTTGTATGTAATAAAGTAAAGCAAACAATGGAGTCAGGAAAAAGATATGTAATAATAGCCGCTTCAGAAGCATGTAAAGAAAAAGGAAAATCTGAAACAGTAGCAAGAATTTTAAAAGATAGCTTTGAACAAAAAAGATATGGAGGAATAGCAGAAAAGTTATCAAGACAAATTGAAGAGATTACTGGATATGAGACCCGTCCTATGGTACTTGGACATCTACAAAGAGGTGGAGAACCTTGCACTGCTGATATACTTTTGGGTGCAAGACTTGGAGATTATGCTCTAAATTTATTAGCTGATGAAAGACATGGATATATTGTAGGTGCAAAAGAAAACGTATTAATAAAAACTAGATTTCCTAAAACACGTGAGCCAAGATTACTTGACTTAGATGATAATGATATTGCAAGAACAGCACGTGATATGGGAATATGTTTTGGAGTATAAATTAGTTATAATGTAGATATTTTAGAATTATTTAATATTTAATTTAACATAGAACCGTGAAACCCCACCTCTATGCGAAGCATAGGCTGGGAGTATGTCACTCTACTAAAGGTACGAAAAGACATTCGTGCCTTTTTTTGTTAAAATGTGACTTTAAAATTTTAAAAATATGTATATTTGTTATTACGTCTTGCTAACTTAAAAAAAATATGTTAAATTATATAATATAAAAATGGAGGTAGTTATGCTAGAAGTAAAAAATTTAGTAAAAAAATTTTCAAATAAGACAGCTGTAAATAACATTTCATTTAAAGTAGAGAAAGGAAAAATATTAGGAGTATTAGGAAGAAACGGTGCAGGAAAAACCACTATATTTAGAATGATATTAAATATAATAGAACCAGATAGTGGAACAATTTCATATATGGGTAAAAAAATTGATGATATAATTACTGATGAAATAGGGTATTTACCAGAAGAGGGAAGCCTTATACAACAATACAGTGTATATGAGCAATGTGTATATTATGGAGCATTAAAGTCTTTGTCTCAAGAACAAGTAAAACAAAACCTTTTAAAGTGGTTAAAGGTATTTAATATGGTTGAATATTTAAATACTAAAATTAAAGATTTATCTAAAGGAAATAAGCAAAAAATTCAGTTTATAATTGCAGTACTACATGATCCCAATTTAATTATATTAGATGAACCTTTTTCAGGACTTGATCCAATAAGTGTTGATGAATTAAAAAATGTGATAATAAAATTAAAAAATGAGGGTAAGATAATAGTGTTTTCATCTCATAGAATGGACCATGTAGAGATGCTATGTGAGGATATATTAATTATGGACCATTCTAAAGAAATAATTTATGGAAATTTAAATGAAATAAAAAAGAATTATAATAAGCAAAATATAAAAATAACAGGTAATATAGATGTAAATAATATTTCAAATATTGATGGAGTAATTGAAATATCAAATATTACAGATAATAATTATAATATAAAAATAAGGGATAATAAGGTAGTAGAAAAAGTGTTAAATGCAATCGATAAAAAAGATTTACTAAAATTTT
>CAYSKD010000141.1:0-2965 GCA_964431665.1 uncultured Clostridium sp. | reverse complement strand
ACGCAATTCATCCCCACTTTAGAAGTGGGGGTCTTCTTGCTGGAGGTGGATAAAAGCAAAAATCATCAATACTATTTAAAATAGAATTGATGATTTTATATAACTATATTATTTTGTTTCTTATTTTTTTATACTTGCTCTTAATTCTTTCTTATTTACCCTTTCAAGATCAAAATAAAAAGTTGCTCCTTGTCCTTCAACGCTTTCTACGCCGTAATTAGATTTATGTTTATCTAATATATTTTTTACAATAGATAATCCTAATCCAGAGCCAGTGCTTGTTCTATTGAAATTACTAGATGATTTATAATATCTATTCCAAATATGTGGTAAATCCTTTTTTGAAATTCCAATACCATTATCACTTACAACTATTTTTACTTTCTTGTTATTTGCAGTCATTTTTACTTCAATTTTTGTATTATTACCACTATGATTTATAGCATTATTTATTAAGTTTTGGATTACTTGCTCTATTTTTGTTTTATCAGCTAAAACATATAAATCTTTAGGAATATCAAAATTGATTGAGCAACTTTCATTTTGCATTATATCAAATTTCTTAGCAAGAGATTCCATTACTTCTGTAATACTAAATACTTCCTTATTAAGAACTGCTAAGCCTGACTCTATTTTAGACAAGTCCATCATATCATTAACAAGTCGTGTTAGTCTATCTGTCTCATCAATTATAACTTGCAAATGTTCTTCTCTTTTTTCTTTATTTTCTCCTGATAAATCTCTTATCATTTCTGAATATGCTTTTATCATTGTAAGAGGAGTTTTTAAATCATGTGATACATTTGCTATTAATTCTTTTCTTACTTTATCTGTTTTTGCTAATTCTTGTGTTGCATAGTTTAACGTATCTGCTAGTTCATCTATTTCTTTATATCCAGCCTTTTTAAATTCTATATCGTAATTTCCTTGTGCCAATTTATTTGCAGTTTTTGTCATATCCTGAATTGGATGAGATATTCTACGTGATAAAAATATAGATATAATTGAAGAAATTAATAGTGCAATAATTGTTACATATACAAGCTGATTTTGAATTACTGTAGTAGTTGCATCAATTGGATCTATTGATGTCATCATTACAAGACAAGCATTAGTATTTTCAATTACTTTTGCATATATATATATTTCACTTTTAAATCTATCTAATTTAAGAGTATAACTTAAAGTCTGATTTGCGCTTTCTATAGTCTTTTTTACAATTCCAGCTGTATCTATATTTATTTGCTTTGTTGGAATTTGTTGTATTAAATTAGTTTCACCAGAAGAATATTTCACATTTCCCTCTAAATCAAATATAAAGATAGTTGATGCATTTTTATATGCAATACTATCTACACTATCTGTATATTCGCCTTTTATGTAATAATCTTCTATTTGCTGTGCTAGTTTTATAATTTCGCTTTTTTTCATTGAGCTATAATAGCTCTGTAAAAAAATAACTTGCATAAACCATAATAATATAAATATAATAATTGCAAATGTTATAAAATAAAACCAAAGTTTATACGTTAATGTTCTTGTTTCTTTATTCTTCAAATTTATACCCCATTCCACGTACTGTAACTATCTTATCTCTATATTTACCTAAGCTATTTCTTAACATTTTAACATGTGTATCAACGGTCCTATCTTCACCAAAGAAGTCATAGCCCCAAACTTCATTTAATATTTTCTCTCTTGAAAGAGCAATATTTTTATTCACTACTAAATATACAAGTAAGTCATATTCTTTTGGTGTTAAATCTATTTTTTTATTATCAATATATACTACTCTCCCTAACATATCGATTTGTAAATCCTCATATATATATTTGTTATTATCAATTTTATTTACATCAACAACATTATTTACACGAGTAAGTATCGCACCAATTCTAGCCATAACTTCTTTTGGGCTAAAGGGTTTTACAACATAATCGTCTATTCCAAGTTCAAATCCAAATAATTTGTCATATTCTTCTCCCCTTGCAGATAACATTAATACAGGTATATTTTTTTGTTTCCTTATTTCTTTTACTGCAGAAAATCCATCAAGTTTTGGCATCATCACATCCATTATTATTAAATCAAAATCATTATTTTTACATATTTCAATTGCACTCATACCATCAACTGCATCAGTTACTTCATAGCCTTCGAACTCAGCATATTCGCGAATTACATCTCTTATTTTTTCTTCATCATCAACTACTAATATTTTATACATTTTTACCCCCAAATAATTAAAATAACTATAATGATTATACATTATATTTGTGATAGTTTAGTGATAGTAAGCAAATATTATGCATTTATTATTTATAATACGTTTTTACAAGTATATAGCAAAATCAAATCTTACAAAATTACAATTTTATTATCTAATAATATTATACACGATTATAGAAAATTATCAATATTTTCGTTCACTTTTCGCTCTTTGTTCGAAATAATTTTGTTAAGTGAAATGAACGTAACCGTTTTTTTCAAAATTACTAAGACATGCAAATATAGAAAGTACACTTAATACTATAATTCTGTATTTAGTAAATTTAAAGAAGATAAAATACAAAAATATTTAGATTATATTAAAATGATAATTTAAAAATGAAAGCTATAAATTCTATTAACTTTAAAAACTAAAGTAGGAAAACAAAAATAGCCCCTTCAATTATCCCTTGAATAGTGCTATTTTAAAGCATTTATACTTTTTTGGAGGCGCCAATCAGATTTGAACTGATGATCAGGCTTTTGCAGAGCCGTGCCTTACCACTTGGCTATGGCGCCATTAATATATTATATTCTATTTATTTTTATTTATAACAAAAAAGATGATAAATACTTATCATCTTTTATATCTTACCATTATTTAAATTTAATCAATATACATGAGAAGTAATGGAGCGGGAGACGGGGCTCAAACCCGCGACCTTCGCCTTGGCAAGGCGACGCTCTATCAACTGAG
>CAYSKD010000140.1:0-2994 GCA_964431665.1 uncultured Clostridium sp. | reverse complement strand
AAAGTTGCAATGATAAGCGACAGAATGGTTTATTTATGGGCTATTACTTATTTTAGTAAAAGCAATAAAGAACTTGGGCTTGATAAAGAACAAAAAGTAATGCCACCTTCAGCAGAAGAAACTATAAAAAAGAATGAGGAAAAAGCAAAAGAAAAATTAGAGCAACAAGAAAAAGCAAAAAAAGAAGAAACTTCTAATCAAATTACATTATTTAAGGAGGGCGAATAACTATGGGATATGTAAAAGTTGCTTATCAAAGGATGTTTGAGTATTTAGATTATAATACTGATTTACCAAAAGGTTGGAATGAGTTTGTAAAAAAACAAGAAAAAAAACAAAATTTAATCATAAAATCAAGCAAAAATAGATGTCATTGTACAAATTGTAATCATGACTTTTTTAGTAAGAAAAAAGTAAAAGAATATACTAAATGTCCTTATTGCAAAAATAAATATTTAATTAAAAGAAGTAATTTAAAATATTATGATTTTAAGGATTATCTATCTATTTTAGATATTATTGATGGAATATTTGTAATTAGATATTTTGAACTCAAAACGATTATAGATGCAAATCATAATCGTAATTCATCTGTTGTTGAATTTGCAAGAGAAATACCTACAGATAAAAATAATAGAAATTATTATGGATATAATTATGGTAGCAGTATGTATGTTAATGAAAGAGTTGCCAAATGTCAATGTCATATTTATATATATCATCATAGTGGATACTATGTAAATCCAGAAAAATGGAGACAATATACAAGGAACTATTCTTTAATTGATTACTCGATTGTTTTTCCAAACAATATAAAGAAAGTTTTAAAAAATACTGATTTTAAATATTCTTGTATATGGGATTTAGCAAAGCATTCTACATATATTGACTTACCAGACTTATTAAAAAATAAAAGCGAGTATTCTATACAAAGAATTGAAATGCTTACAAAAATGAAATTATATAATTTAGCTCTAAGAGAAAGAGAGTTCTCATCAAAAGGCTCATTTCAAGATATATTTGGAGTTTCAAAAGACTTTTATCCATTTATGAAAAAACACAATATTACTTATAGGCAATTAAAGCTGTTACGTCTATTAAAAGAAAAAAATATCAATAAAATTAGATACTTAGAACAGTTTATAAGTTATGGCGAAAGTACAAATGATTTAGAAGAAATTTCAGGATATATAAGTTTAAATCGTTTTATAAAATATTCTAAAATGCATCATGGAAATGTTAAGCCATACATTTATAGAGATTATTTAAAGTTTGCAAAGATACTTGGATATGACCTTAAAAATAATAGATATGCTTTTCCTAAAAATTTAAAAGAGGAACATGACAGACTTGAAAAACAATACAAAATTCAAAATGAAACTATCATAAAAAAGGCAATTTTAAGACGTGGAAAAGAATTATTAAAAAATAAATATCAAGATACGAAATTTATTATTTTACCTGCACGCAGTTTACAAGCAATGCAAAATGAGAGCAAACAGCAAAGTAATTGTGTAAGAACATATGCAGAAGATTATGCTGGAGGTGTATGTGATATTTATTTTATGAGAGATATAGCAAAACCTAAAAAATCACTTGTAACAGTTGAAGTAAAAAATAATAAGGTTGTTCAAAGTAGAATTAAATACAATAATGATCCTGATGAGAAACAATTAAAATTCTTAAATGAATGGGAAAATAAAGTATTAAGCAAGGTTGCTTAGGATATGGAGGAAAAATATGTATCATAAAAGGAATTATAATAAAAATAGTAGTTCACAAAATAAGACTAAAGAAATATTTGATAAGGTCGTTGAAAATTTGCAAACTATTGTAGATAACGGAGATTATGAAAAATTTTTAAAATTTCAAAAGAATTTTAGGGGTTATAGTTTTAATAACCTCATTTTAATTTTTAGTCAATTTCCATATGCTACAAAAGTTGCACGGTAAAGCTAAGTGGTTAAAACTTAAAAGAGAGCTTACTGAAGATGCTAAAAAAATATGGATAGTAGCACCTATTCCAAGACAATATGATAAAAAAGTTAAAGAAATTCAAGATGGCGAAGAAATAGAAAAAACTATTACAATCAAATATAACGCATATAGATATGTGTATGTTTATGATATTTCTCATACAACAGGTCAAGCCATTCCTTTACAATCACAAAATATAAATTCAAATGATATGGGTTATCTATATGAAAAGTTAGTGTCATTTAGCCATATTCCTGTAAATGAAAAAGAGCTTACTGGTGGATGTAAAGGTTATTATGATGAGAAAAATCAAGAAATTGCAATAAAAGTAGGAATGTCTTTAAATGATAAAGCAGCCGTTTTGCTTCACGAGCTTACTCATAGCCTATATGATGATTTTGATTATTCAAAAGATCGTGATTTATCTGAAGTATTTGTTGAATCAGTAGCTTTCATTGTAGCAGACCATTTTGGACTTGATACTTCACTTTGTAGTTTTAACTATATTCTTAAATGGGCAAAAGGAGAGCCTAAAACGGTATTAGAACTTGGTAGCAAAATACAAACTTGTGCTAATTCTTTTATTGAAAAGTTAGAAAAATTTGAAATGCAAGAAAATAAACTTGCAGCTTAAAGAAAGGATGATTTTTCATGAATTATTTAGATTATCAAGAAGTAAAAAAACATATAGATATTTTAAATGTAGCATATCACTTATGTTTAGAAATAGTCGAAGAAAAAGGCTTTGAAACAAGATGTATTTGTCCGTTTTGTCGGATATAATAAGTTAAGCAAATTACCTACAATGAGTTTAAATACGAGAGATAACAAATATTGTTGTACTCGTTGCGGTGCAGGTGGTTATTCTGTAGGTTTATATGCTAGAGTTAGAAATATAGATACTAAAAAAGCATATAAAGAGTTACTAGAAAGAGAATGTTATTCTCAAAATAAAGAACGAGTAGAAATTAGTCCTATTAATCTATTAGCAGATATTGAAACTAGAGATAAAGTTTA
>CAYSKD010000139.1:0-2997 GCA_964431665.1 uncultured Clostridium sp. | reverse complement strand
ACATGTATTTAATGTAAGAAATAATAAAGAATCTATTTTAAAAACAGGAATTTTAGGAAATAAACAATTAATTGTTGCAATTCTTGCATCAGCAGCTTTAATGCTAATTATATTATTTGTTCCATTCTTAAGAAACATATTTGATATTGCAATATTACCAGCACAAAATATAATAGAAACAATATTATTAGTGTTTACACCAATAGTAATTGTAGAAATATTTAAATTATTAAAAATTAATACAACAAAGGATGAGTAAAGAATTTTAATTTTATACAAAATAGATTGATTTATGATAAAAAATGATATAAAATAATGGCATAATAAATAGAAAAATAGGGGGCAATTCATGAAGCATGTATTAGATTGTAAGCAATATTCAAAGGAAGAATTAAATGAGTTATTTAAACTAGCAAAAAAGATAAAAGAGAATCCAAAAAAATACTCAAAAAAATTAGAAAGAAAAGTTGTTGCAACTATGTTTTTTGAACCAAGTACAAGAACTAGATTATCTTTTGAAACAGCAATTCAAAAGTTAGGGGCAAGTTTAATTTCTACAGAGGATGCTGGTTCACATTCTTCAGCAAGAAAGGGAGAAACGTTAGAAGATACTATAAAAATATTACAAGGATATGCAGATGCAATTGTAATGAGACATCCTGATGAAAATTCTGCAAAACTTGCTGCAAGTGTTGCTACAGTGCCAATTATTAATGCTGGAAGCGGAAAAGGAGAACATCCAACACAAGCATTATTAGATATGTATACTATTGAGGAAAAAAGAGGAAAAATAGATGGAGTAAAGGTTGCTATTTTAGGAGATTTACTATATGGAAGAACAATTCACTCATTAATAAAGTTATTATCTTTATATGATAATGTAGAGATATATGGACTAAGTAAATCTTGTTTTGCCTTGCCAGAAGAGTATATCGAGTTTTTAAAGTCAAGAAATATTGAATATAAAATATGCAGAAGCTTTGATGATTTACCAAAAGATATTGATGTAATGTATCATACAAGAATTCAGTCTGAGAGATTTGAAGGAGATTTTGGAAGAGAAGAATTTATTATCAATAAAGATGTTTTAAATAAATTTTCAGAAAATACAATAGTATTACACCCTCTGCCAAGAAATGAGGAAATTTCAACAGATATAGATGATGATCCAAGAGCAATGTACTTTAAACAAGCACATAATGGACTATATGTAAGAATGGCATTATTATTAGAAGTTTTAAATTGTAAATAGTTTTATATAGGAGGGGAATTAAATGAAAAAAGAGATTTTTAATGATTATAGTTTTAAAGATGAGATTGAGTTAATGAATTTAGTAAATAATATGGAGCAATTTGCAAATATAAATGATAATATACAAACGAGAGAAAATAATCAAAATAATATTTATAAATGGAATGATTAAAAATATTATATGCAAAAGAACTGTAAGTATTTATGGGTTATATATTATAATATTTACAAATAAAAAGGGGAACATATGAAACAAATAATTATAAAATCTTTAAAAGGATATAAATGGAAAATATTACTACAAGTAACTTTAATTTGTATTAATATGTATTTAATAACTTATACTCCTAAAATAATTGGTAGGATAATAGATTTATTATATGATATTCCAAATAATAAAACTCAAATTATTAACTATACATACTTCTTATTAGGTATGTGCATTCTTATTATGATAGTTAGAGTGTCTTGGAAATATTATGAGGGATATATATCAAGAGGCTTTGAAAAAGATATAAAAGATAAAATGTTTGAAAGATTTTTGAAAATTAAACTAGGTAAGTTGCAACAAATTAAAAATGGAGAAATTATGTCTTATTTCGTGAAAGATACAAATGAAATAAGGTCAGCAGTTTATAGAATTTTATCACATGGTGTTAGAATTGTTGCTACTTTTGTTATAGTTTTTTGTGCAATGGCTCAAGGTGTAAACTTTAAACTAGCGGTATTTACAATGTGTCCTATTATATTAACTGCTTTTATGATTGTTAAAATAAAAAACCATGTTGAGAAAAGTTTTAGAAAGTCACAAGAATGCTTTACTGATATGTCAGAGTATGTTCAAGAAAGTACAGATAGTATTCGTACAACAAAGGCATATTCGTGTGAAACAGAGCAATTAAAAGATTTTATTAGAAAAAATAGAAGAGTAAGAGCTAGTGATAATACAGTAGATGTATTTTCAAATTTACTTACTGCATGTATTAATATAGGTTTTGGTTTATGTTATGGAATTTCTTTAATATATGGCTCAAAATTAGTATTAGACCAAGTAATTACGGTTGGAGATTTTGTTGCATTTAATGGGTATATAGGCTTGTTTGTAGGACCAGTAAGTTGGTTACCTCCTTTAATTGCTAGATTTAAAAGGGCACAAATTTCATATGAAAGATTAAATAAAGTATTTGAATTAGAAAGAGAAAAGATATCTGTAAAAAATGCTAAAATAGAAACCGAATTAAAAGGAAAAATACAAATTAATGATTTAACTTATCATTACCCTGACTGTATAGAACCTACTCTTAGAAACATTGGTTTAACAATAGAAGCTGGGGAGACATTGGGTATTATTGGTACTACTGCATCTGGAAAAACTACTCTTATGAATTTGATACTAAGACTATATAGTGTTGAACGAGGGAAAATAATTATAGATGGAAGAGATATTAATGATATACCAATTGAAGAGTTAAGAAGTAATATTTGTTATATTACACAAGATAATTTCTTATTTTCAACCACTTTAAAAGATAACATTAGTTTATTTAAAGATGAATATGAAGATAGTGATGTTATAGATAGCACTAAAAAAGCATTAGTATATGATGATATTATGCAGATGGAGGATGGAATTAATACAGTAATATGTGAAAGAGGAACAGACTTATCAGGAGGGCAGAAACAAAGAGTTGTTATTTCAAGAGCTTTTTTAATGTTTAAAATGATATAATTTGCATAAAACTCAT
>CAYSKD010000138.1:0-3062 GCA_964431665.1 uncultured Clostridium sp. | reverse complement strand
ATTATAATATAGAATAGTAAAAAAATCAATATGTTATTGACATAGAGAGATGCAATTCATACCCACTTTAGAACTTGGAGATTTCTTGCTAAGTATGGTTAAATTTTTTCTCTTTTTTATAAATTTAACTTGCAGACACCGTCTAGCATATGGTATAATTAGATTGTGTTAATTAGAAAAGTTAAATATTATCCTTTAAGAAAGAATTTTTAAAGTTGTTAATTTTTATCAATTTCCTAATAACAAAATTCTTAAAGGAGGAAATAAAATGCAAGATAAAGTAATCAAATGTAAAGATTGCGGTACTGAATTTACATTTTCAGTTGCTGAACAAGAATTCTATGCACAAAAAGGATTTCAAAATGATCCTGTAAGATGCAAAGAATGTAGAATTGCAAAAAAAGCTAGAAACAATCAATAAAATTATGGTGTATGAAAACTATATTACTTTCATACACCTTTTATTTTTTAATACTATATTATATAATTCTATTAACCTATCACATTTTTTTCATTGCCCTTAATTTTTTAAAAAAATCTTTTATTATAACTGAGCACTCATTATCATTGGTATATTCATACGCAACTTTATGAGTCATTTTTTCATCTAGTATATTACATATTGAACCAACACAACCGTTTTTTTCATCTTTAGCACCAAAGTATACCTTATCAATTCTAGACTGTATTAACGCGCCAGCACACATTGGGCAAGGTTCTAATGTTACATACATCTGTGCTCCTTCTAAACGCCAAGTATTTAATTTTTTACATGCTTTTTTTATACATAAGATCTCTGCATGAGCTAATGAACTGTTCTTTTGCTCTCTTAGATTGTGTGCTCTTGCTATTATTTCACCATCTTTTACAATTACTGCACCAACAGGTACTTCTAATTTTTTACATGCTTTCTTTGCCTCTTTTAAAGCCGCATTCATAAATTTATCCATTTATTTTACTCTCCTATATTTGTAAAATAGTCTTGTAATCCTATAAATATTCCCCAAGCTAATTTGTTTTGATATTCATCAGTCTTTAATAACGCAGTTTCCTCTTGATTTGATAAAAAGCCACATTCTACTATAACAGATGGAATTTCAACATGCTCCATAATATATACATCATTTATTGGAAGTGGAGTTCTATCATTTTTAAACTCTATATTTTTGTTTAAATTTTCTTGTATAAGTTTTGATAAATTTTGACTATTTGCATTTTCCTTTTGATAAAATGTTTGCCAACCTCTATAATACTCTGATGGAGGATATTTATTTAAATGAATAGATATAAATACGTCGGCATCACTATTATTTCCTATTTCTACTCTGTTTTTTATATCACTTATTTTTTTGTTTCTAATACTTGTACTATCTAAGGAATATATGCCATTTTCATCACTTCTTGTTAATACTACTTTTGCTCCACTTTGTTCTATTAATTTTTGTAATTTTAATCCTATACTTAAGTTAATTGCTTGTTCTGTTGTCCCATTAAAACCGCACTGCGCCTTCATCTGGGAGCCCGATGTCCACAATCAACAATTACAACTTTATTTGTTATTGGTAGTGCGTTAACTTGAGCTACTTGATTTGGCAATCTTCGTATATTAATTATACCATATACTCCTAATGAAAAGCAAATCAAAAAGCATATAAATGCAAGACGTTTTTGAAATATAGAAAATTTCATTTTATTTTATCACCTTGTATATTTATATGCTAAACAAAATTCATATATCACAATATATTTATAATCAAAAAGTAAAATATACAATAAATTTCTTCTATTTTTACCATTCATTATATATATTTATATTTTGATTATCTACTGTCTTAATATTTGTATATTCATCACTAGTTAAAAATAAATTGGCATATAATACCATAAAAATTACAACAATACCACAAATATATAATAACATCTTTTGCTTATCTGTTAATTTCAATACTATCACCTTATACATAAATATGCATAATACGACAAATTTATTAAATAAAAAATGTTAAAATAAATAATACTACAATTCGTATAATTTTACTAAAAAATAATGGAATTATTGAAAGTGGCAACATTTTATTTATTTTTTCTTTATATATGTTACATACATAATCGCAATTACTCTTTTCTAAATGTTTACTTAAGTAATTTTTGCTTATATTAATAGATTCTTTACAAGCATCTATTTCAAGTATTAATCTAACAATAGCAGAAATAATTGCTAATGATAAGTATATATAAAAAGGAATAGTTGTATTTACTATAAAAAAGTTTATAATGAATAATATAGCAAAAAATACTAGTTCGATATTTGATAAAATAAAATTTAATTTTTGCATAATTTTAGATTGTATAGAATGTCTACATTCATGTGCAATCAAGCAAAATCTATAATATCCATTTTTATTGTCATTGTTGTCAGCTAAATATATAGTGTCATTTAAAAAAACATAATAACAGTTTTTTATATCTTTGTCAAATACAATTTTTGTAGTACTATTTCCTAATTCCTTTAAAATTTCTTGCGCAACCTCTTTATTATTCTTATTTATTTGTTTTACTATATTATCTGCCTTATCATTTTTTCTATTAAATAATTCAACAATTGATTTTATATTCATTAAAATTCAACTATCTCCTTTACAGTCTCTCCCATAATTTTTTGCATATCTAAAAGCATAACATTAAGTTTCATTTCATATTCTAAAAATTCTCTTATTTTTTCATTTTGTATTAGTATTGAATATGTGTTTTGCATGTCTGACTGTTCTTCTTTTGAAATTTCATTATAATTTACATATCTTAACTGTTGCTCTCTTTGCTTATCTTTAAAACTCTTTAACATTTCGTAACTCTTTTTATCTTTTTTAATCTCATTTTTTAATTTCATATATTGTATATATTCATCTGTATCCGTAAAACTTTTTGCAAGTTCATGCACTTTATCATAAAAATTCATATTTCTCACCCCTTCACATATTATTATATATTAAAAATATGTAATTGTACAGATATTTTAACATTTTTTGAATTATATCTCATCATACACTCATTTATAATTTAAT
>CAYSKD010000137.1:0-3068 GCA_964431665.1 uncultured Clostridium sp. | reverse complement strand
CCAATTTTTTCTCCAAGCAAGTAGTACTCTCCATGTGCATAAGCTATGAGATTACAAAGACTCATATCAAATTTTGAATTTTTATCTATATACTTATCGTCAACATTTATGGCTACCACTTCAGAAATAAACATATCATGAGACCCAAGCTCTTTAATCTCTTTTACTTTACATTCAATAGTTACCGGACTTGCTTTTAACATAGGTACATTTATCTTACTACATTTTTCTTTATCTAATTTCATAGTTTTAAATTTATCCTCATTTTTGCCTGTTCTTACTCCACAATAGTCAGTTGCATATACTAAATCTTTTGTAGTTAGATTAATACAAAATTCCTTAGATTTTGAAATAATATTATAAGAAAATCTTTCTTTTCTAACTGAAATATATGTCATAGCTGGATCACTACAAATAGTACCAGTCCAAGCTACAGTAAAAATATTATCTCTATTTCCATCAGAACATGTAACTAAGACAACAGGCACAGGATAAACTAAAGTACCAGGCTTCCATATTTGTCTTGACATAACCATACCTCCTTATATCAATAATACAATATATGCAATAATAATATATAAAATTCACTACTTCTTTCTTACTGCTCTTTTTATTTTCTTTATAATTGGTAAAATATTTGTATATGCAAAATATATAAATTTATTATATACTATATCTATCTCACCTATATATTTTAATACTCCCTCATCCTTGCAAAAACCAGTCTTAAATTTATATAATCCATTGTTTTTATCAAGGTGTATAATTCCACCAAAATTATACGTCTTGCATTTTTTTTCAATGCCCCACTTAATCATTTCCCATTGCATTGCATAATTTGGCATTAAATTTCTTTTTTCATTAGAACTTGCTCCATAAAGATAAAACATTTCTGTTCCATATGTTATGGCAATTGCAGCTGAAAGTTTATCTTCTTCACGTTTTGCTATATATATTCTTAAATGTTCTTTATCATATGCGTCAAGCATATTTTTAAAATACTCATAAGCTCTACATCCAATTTTATCTCTTTTACAAGTTATTTCATATAATTTATAAAATGTTTTTAAATCTTCTTCATTTCTTGAATAATATACTTCAACATTTTTTCTTTTTGAAAGTCGTATATTATACCTAGTTTTTTCAGAAAATCTTTTTATCAACTCATCCTCATTAACATTATCTATATTTAAAACAGCTTCATATAATGGTTGAATTAACTTATCATGATCTGGATTTTTACCTGAAGTTTTAAATCCATTTGATATATATAACTCATTTAGTTCATCACTATATTCTAATTGAGGATCAAATTTTAAACAAAAAGCATTATACTTTTTTACTAAAGGACTTGCCTCTTTAATTAATCTTTTTATTAAATCTATATTGTCTGCCTTACAAACAGGCCCACGAGATACATACATCAATGAGTATTTCATATGTGGAATCTTCTCTATTAATATAGTCATCGCAGCTATTATATTATTATTTTCTTCAATAAAAACAGCTTCTTGCGCCCAGTTAGATTTAACATTTGCCCACTCTAATGCTTGTGTAAGCCTAGTATACTCACTTTTATTTAAAAATTCTTTATATTTATTTACTTGTTCTTTATCATTTTTATCTAATATTGGCATTTTTTCTCCTACACTTTCTGAACATTCTGTCCATCTTTTGTATCTTTTACGCTATATCCAAGAACTAATATTTCATCTCTTAACTTATCGGATAACTCATAATCTTTATTTTCTCTAGCTACTTTTCTTTGATTTAACAAATCAACTACTTCTTTTGGTAAGTTATTATTTAAATTTTCAGCATTATCACTGCTTTTATCTTCTTTTTTATTTAAATCTAAAGAAAGTATTTTATCAAACTCTTCTATTAATATATATATATCATTAGACTTTATATTATATCTAGCCATATCCCACACAACAGACATAGCTAATGGCATATTTATATCATCATTTATTGATTCTAAAAATCTTTTTTTAAATTCTTGCAAAACACTATCATCTATTTTATTATTTACTCCTTTATGCATTAAAGTTAACTTTCTTAATTTGCTTAAAGATACTTGAGCAGATTTTATTGCATTCCATGTAAAATTTAATTTATTTCTATAGTGAGATGTATAATTTAAATACCTATATGCTAAAGGCTCAATCCCTTTATCTTTTAAATCTTCTAAAGTATATACATTTCCCAAACTTTTAGACATTTTCCCCCCATCAATAAGAAGAAATTCTACATGCATCCAAAAATGTGCTGGATTTTTTCCTTTAGCGCCTTTAGCTTGAGCAATTTCATTTTCGTGATGTATTGGGATATGATCTACTCCTCCAGTATGAATATCAAATTCATCACCTAAGTATTTATTTGACATTGCACTACATTCAATGTGCCATCCTGGATAGCATTTACCATATTTACTATCCCACTTCATAATATGATTCTCTGGAGCTTTTATCCAAAGCGCAAAGTCTAAAGGATTTTTCTTTTGACTATCTACCTCTATTCTTGCACCAGCCATTTGCTTTTTTAAATCTACTTTTGAAAGCTCACCATAACTTTTTAATTTTGAAGTATCAAAATATACACCTTTTGATGTTTCATATGCATACCCATTTTTTACAATTTCATCTACGTATTCTTCCATATCTTTTATATGTTCTGTTGCCTTTACTATATGTTCTGGTTTTTCTATATTTAATTTATTAATATCATCAAAAAATGCTTCTGTATATATTTTAGCTATTTCCTCAACTGATTTATTTTGTAGTCTTGCAGACTTAGCCATTTTATCTTCACCTTCATCTGCATCTGAGACCAAATGGCCAACATCTGTAATATTCATAACATGATTTAACTTATATCCGTTATATTTTAATACCTTTCTTAAAGTATCCATAAATATGTATGCTCTCATATTTCCTATATGGGCATAATTATATACAGTCGGTCCACAAGTATAAATCCTTACTAAGTTATTTACTTTATCTATTGGTATAAATTCTTCTTTTTTTCTTGTTATTGTATTATATAATTTTAACATTAATATCCTC
>CAYSKD010000136.1:0-3205 GCA_964431665.1 uncultured Clostridium sp. | reverse complement strand
ATTGAATTTGAAACATATTGTACTGAAAAAGGTGAAATTCCAAATTCACTTGAAAGCAGATATGCGGCAGTAAAAAGTATTGATGATAAAGAAAGTTTAAAAATCATACATATAAATGAAAGTAAAGCAGATATAAATAAAGACAAACAAAAAATAGATGGATATAGATTAGTAAATATATCTCCACTTTCTATGGCGATTCCTAATGTTATAAAAGCTAGACCAAAAGAAAATATATTAATAGTAAATATAGAAAATAATACAACTGTTACTAGTATATTAGACCAAAAAGTCTACAACATAACTAAATTCCAAGAGGGAATGGAAGAAATATTGGAAAAAATCAAAGTTAAAGAAAATTCGTACTCAAAAGCATATGATATTTGCAAAAATACAACGATATATACATCAGAGGTTCAGGAGTTTATATCTGATTCAACTAATTATTTAGAAGATATAATGCCTACATTATATGATATTGTTGGAAAAATTCAAAAGCTAATAAATGAGAGCACAAAAAAAATAGATACGATTTACATAACTGGAACAGCTGCAAATATTAATAATATAGATTTATACTTTCAGGAGTATTTAGGCGATATAAATTGCGAAATTTTAAAACCATATTTTGTACAAAACTTATCAAAAGATACCAATATTAAAGATTATATAGAAGTTAATTCTGCGATTGCATTAGCATTGCAAGGCTTGGGAGTAGGGGTAGAAGGTATGAATTTTAAAACCCCCTCTTTGCTTGAAAGATTGCCTGAAATAAAACTAACTACAAATTCTAAACAGAAAGATACAAAAGGAAAAAAAGTTGTATCTAAACAAAAAAGCATCAACTTATTGGAAAATGATTTTGGAACGCCAATTACTTCTAAAGAGAGAGTTATGCTAAGAACAATTACTACTCTTGCTATATTTATTGTGATTTATTCATGCTTTTCTACAATGATAACAACGCAAATAGATAAAAAAACAGCAGAAGTAAATGAAAAGAAAGTTGCGATGTTAAATCAAATACAAAAAATTAATGAGGATGCAAGTACATTGGATAAAAGAGCAAGCGAATATAGTTCTTTAATAGAAGAAATAAAAAAGTCAAGTAATAAAATTGACGAAATAAGCAAAAGCAAAAATTCAATACCAAATCTATTAAATAAAATAATGTTTATTATTCCAGAAAATATACAACTTACTTCTATAAAAAATACAACAAGTACACATATAATAATTGAAGTACAAGCAGTGAATTATGAAGCATTAGGATATTTTAAAGCAAAATTAAAAAATGATAATATATTAACAAATGTAACATCGACAACAGGGAATATAGAAGAAAATATAATAAAAGTAACAATTGAAGGAGAGTTACCATGAGAAAAACAATAATAATGATAGCAATAGTACTATTAATGGTACTTGCTGGATATATGTTAATAAATGGTATAAAAATTGGAAATGTAGAAATTTGTGGCATTTCAAACTTAAGTGAAAAGAACAAAAAGTTAGATGATGATATTGCAGAGCTTTCTAGTACAACTCTTTATGATTCGGCTAAAGATGCTGTACAAAAATCTAGCGAAAATTTAATAAGTAAAAAAGAAGAATACCAAAGCCTTTTGACAGTAAATTCAAGTACAGGAACAGTTGTTAGTCAAATGCAGAAATATGAATTAGAATATTTATGGACTAAAATTGGAAACTATGCAACAGAAGAAGGCGTTGAACTTCAAATGAATATTTCAGTAAATGCAGATACCCAAAATACTTATAATCTTAACTTTAGTGTTGTTGGCGAATATATAAATATAACAGAGTTTTTGTATGATATTAACAATGATTCTTCACTTCAATTTAAGATAGAAAACTTTAGTTTAACATCTAAAAATGAAAACCAATTAGTTGCTACATTTGTATGCAAAGACATAAATATTAATATTACTAATAGTAATGTAGCAAGTGAAAAGTCTACAAATGCAAAAGAAGAATTGGAGGATAATAGTAATAAAGAAGAAACAGAAGATACTAAAAATGATAATAACAATACAAAAAAGGAGGAATAAAATGGCAAAAAAATTAATAAAAGAAATAATAATAGCATTATTAATTGCCTTAGCTATGATAGTTATACTTGGTGTTTTGTTATATAGATTTATTCCTTCAAATAAAGTTCTTCCATCAGATATTGAGTATAATGCAAGCGATGTAGTAAAAGAACAATTAAAGGAAGCGATTGAAAGCCAAGAATCACAGGTTGTATTAAGTTATGAAGTTACTCAGTCGGATTTAAAGAACTACCAAAAGTCAAATAGTTATAATGCTGGGAAGGTAAATCCTTTTTCATCATATAATGTTCAAAATAATCAAAGTGAAACATCTAATAATGATATAAATGACAATACAGATAGTAACCAAAATAGTAGTTCAAGTGGTGATTTAAACAATCAAAACACAGGAACATTTTTTGAAAATGATCAAGGTATAAAATAGCAATTTATAGGTAAACAATAATTATTATTTTATATTGGTTATATTTAATTAATTAAATATATACATGAAAACAAAAGATGAAAGGAGGGAAAACTAATGAAAAAGATAGAAAATAACAAAGGTGTTACTTTAGTAGCCCTTGTAATAACAATAATTGTATTAATAATATTAGCAGCGGTTTCTCTTGCAACATTAACTGGAGATAATACTATTTTTACTAGATCACAAGAAGCTAGAGATGATACAGCTGTATCTCAATCAAAAGACTTAATTAATACAGCATTAAGTTCTATAAAAGTTGAAGCTACAGCTATATATTATAGTGATGGTGGAGTATCAGGTGTTGCTACTTATTTGAAAGGATTAGGAAATGATGTAACGAAAGTTGGATTAAGTGATAATGAGTTTTCGCTTGTCAATGGAGCTTCAGAAACCGGAACTGGCACATTAACAATAACTGCTAATGATACATCTTTAAAAATTACATCAGGCACAATTACTTTTGACGCAGAAGATAATAAAACAGGATTAATAAGTCCTTCAGTGGATGCTACGGCAACAGAATAACAATAAAATTTCAACATAATTAGGCATATACAAAACATGTATTGTATATGCCTAATTTACTAAAAAAGAAATCAAAAGATATATAACTATCCATAATCAAAAAGAGGAAAAGGTAATGAACATATTTTTTTATATAATAATA
>CAYSKD010000135.1:0-3215 GCA_964431665.1 uncultured Clostridium sp. | reverse complement strand
TTGCTTTACTATATTTAATGAATTATTTAAAAAATATTGAATATTACGTCAAAATATTGTATAATAATATTTGTAAGTTTATATATATAAACTAGAGAGGAGGAATATATATGATACCAACTTGGGCTATATGGTTAGTTCTTTGTGGTATATTCCTAATAGCGGAGATATTTACTGTTTCATTTCTATTGTTTTGGCCTGGTATCGGTGCATTCTTAGCATTTATTGCATACTTATTAGGATTTGAATTATCAGTGCAAATAGCTGTATTTGTTATATCCACCGCACTAATGCTAATATTTATGAAACCAATTGTTAAAAAATTATTTAAAAGTCGTGATACTCCTATGAATAGTAGTGCAATGATTGGAAAACATGCTATTGTTATTAAAGAGATAAATAATTTAGAGTCTACAGGACAAGTTAAAGTAAATGGTGAACTATGGTCGGCTATCTCTGATACTGGAGATATTATAGAAGAAAATTCAGCTGTTGAAATTTTAAGTCTTGAGGGAGTAAAATTAAAAGTAAAAAAAATTTAATGGAGGATTAAGTATGGAAATATTTTTTATTATTTTAATAGTTATTATTCTTATAATAGCTTCTTGTTCTATAAAAGTTGTTAGGCAATCAGAAGTTCGCATAATTGAGAGATTTGGTAAGTATTACAAAACTGCTCAAGCAGGGCTTAATTTTATATTTCCTTTTGTAGATCATGTAAGAGCTATTGTTAGTTTAAAACAACAAACAATGGATGTAACACCGCAAAGTGTTATAACAAAAGATAATGTTACAATTACCATTGATACAGTCGTATTTTATCAAATAACAGAACCCGAAAAAGCTGTATATGAAATTGAAAGCTTACAAAAAGGTATTGCATATATTGCTATTACAACAATTCGTGATATCGTTGGTAAAATGGATCTTGATGCAACATTTAGTTCTAGAGATATGATTAATAATCAATTAAGAGATATTCTTGACGAGGCTACAGATAAATGGGGATGCAAAGTTGATCGTGTTGAAATTAAAGATATAAAGCCACCTGTTGATATTAGAGATGCTATGGAAAAACAAATGAATGCTGAAAGAAATAAAAGAGCTATTATCCTTGAAGCCGAAGGTAAACGTCAAGCAGATATTACTCTTGCTGAAGGTAAAAAGCAGGCCACAATCCTTGAAGCTGAAGCTGAACGTGAATCAAGTATAAGGCGCGCACAAGGTATAAGAGAGTCAAAAATTCTTGAAGCTGAAGGTAATGCTGAAGCGATAAAAAAAGTTGCTGATGCTAAAGCTGAAGAAATCAAATTAGTATATACCGCTATCATGGATACTAAACCTGATCAAAATCTTGTTGCTATTAAATCTCTTGAAGCACTTGAAAAAGTTGCTGATGGCAAAGCAAGCAAAGTATTTATACCATTTGATGCTACTAAAGCTATGGGAGCACTTGGAGCTGCTTGTGATATAATAAAGGAAGATAAATAAGATTATAAGTTTTTTAAATATATCAAAATATCAAAAAACCAGAATAACTAAAATGTTTTTCTGGTTTTTTGATAACTATTTAGTAATTTTTACAGTTACTATATACCCCTCTTTATCATATACAGCAGATACTTTATAATCCACACTAATATCAAATCTATTAGAAAGCGCTGAAATATCATCGTTATTATCATATTTGCTGTTATCATATACTAAAACAATTTCTTTATCTTGATACTTATTATTCGTGTCAACAATTGAATTTATAACTAAGTCCATATATAGTCCATTTATATTTCCTATATATTGTTCTATTTTGCTATTATACTCCGTTATTTGTTGCTCTTTTAAAGCTTTCTCTTCTTGTATTTTTTGTTCTTTTTCTTCCTGCTCTTTTTCTAATAATACCTCTTCTTCAGTTTTATTATTTTTTATATCAGACATTGCTTCTCCTACGCCTGACAATTCATTACCTCCAAAGACACTAGATTTAGATACTTTGTTTATTATACTAATAAATATAAATAGAATTAAAATAAAAGCTAAAATAATGGCTAAAGTAGTAACTAACATATGTATAGTTTTATACTTTCTATTTTGTCTATCTATTTCCTCTTGTGTAAATTCATCAATTGTATCATTCTTTAATCTATCATTTGTATCCATACTTTCCTCCTAGCATTTCTAACATTAATCATATTATAACTTATAACAAATTATGCTTTTATTATATAATTTATACATTATAACTAATATAGTAAAGTTTCATCCTCTAAAGCCTCTTTAACAAATTTTATCTGCTTTTTAGTCAATGTATCTTGCACAATATTTTCTTCATCTACAATAGAAAGTTTACCGTTTACTATAACAAGATTATTAATATATATTCCATCTCTAGTTGTAGATAAGCTTTTTATTATATTATATATACTTATATTATTATATACACTGTCACCTATAGTAACTCTATTTGAATCTGCATTTAAATTTGAAGTATTAAACTCTTCACCCTTTGCAGCAGCAACAACTTTCTTTTGAGCTATCCAATCTTGCAATTCACCTTGAAATGTAGAAATATCAATCTCTATTTGCTCTTTTAGCTCTCTATTTTTAGCACTAATATTCTTGATAATAATAGTTGATACTATAATTATAGTTATACAAATAACAGCTATTATAGCTATTAAAATATAATTTATTCCTCTTTTTTTCATAACAATGCTCTCTCCCTGATCATTATAATAATATTATAAATGATTTAAAAAATTTATTCAATGCTTTTTTAATTTAATTTTTACAAAATTAATAAAACTAATTATAGTTCAGTAAGAAAAAGTTATAAAATAGTTACAATTTACAGCTAATATTTATACAAAAAGAATACTTTAGTTTTATATAAATAATACAATATCTTTTTATTTTTATGAAGAAACAATAAAGAAAATTATTATGTTATTGGAATATAACAAAAAAATTACAAAAAGTCTCTACCTTATTTGTTATAAATGATTATGTGTAAAAATAATCTTATAACAAAAATTACAAAAGCAAAAAACAAAAGAAACAAAGAATAGAACAAGAATAAGAATAAGAATAAGAATAAAAATAAAAATTAAAAAAAGAAGTAGTGCAATAATTACACTACTTAAAAAATACTAAATTAAATTCCTCTTCGATATACACTTACTAACAAAATTTTCACACTATTTTTTTACAAATGTGAT
>CAYSKD010000134.1:0-3236 GCA_964431665.1 uncultured Clostridium sp. | reverse complement strand
ATAAAAAGTACTGGTAATATTTGTTATACTATAGTTCCACCATTAACATGAATTATTTGACCTGTTACATATCTTGAATCATCTGAAGCTAAATAAAGATAAGCTGGAGCAAGTTCAAATGGTTGACCAGCCCTTTTAAGAGGTGTATCTGTTCCAAATATACTAACTTCTTGTTCGTTAAAACTAGCTGGTATAAGAGGAGTCCATATAGGTCCTGGTGCTACTGCATTAACCCTTATTTTTTTATCGGCAAGTGAAAGTGCCAAAGATTTAGTAAATACAGTAATTGCACCTTTAGTAGCAGAGTAGTCAATTAAATTTTTCTTACCTGCAAAAGCGGTAATAGATGTAGTATTAATTATACTTGAATTTTCTTTTAGATATGGAAGAACAGCTTTTGTTAAGTAAAAGAAAGAAAACACGTTAGTTTCAAAAGTCTTTTTAAGTTGTGTATCTGAGATATCTAATATACTGTTTTGTGGATATTGAACGCCACAGTTATTAATTAAAATATCTATTTTGTTAAATTCTTTTAATGTTTTTTCAACTACTTCCTTTGAAACATTTTCTTTTGTTAAATCTCCCTCCATTATTAAACATCGTCTATTGTATTGCTCAACACATTTTTGCGTATATAATGCATCTTCTCTTTCATTTAAATATACAATTGCTATATTTGCCCCTTGTTTAGCAAATAAAATTGAAATTGCACGACCAATACCACTATCTCCACCGGAAATAATAACTGTTTTATTTAACAATTTTTCTCCAGTTGGTTCATTTGGATTGTCAAATATTGGATTAGGTTGCATTACGTATTCGATTCCTGGTTGAACATTTTGATGTTGAGGAACAAATGTTATAGGAACAGTAACTTTTTGTTCACTATATCCTACATATGGAATTTCTGGGTACATAAAATCACTCCTAATATATGTAAATTACATATACTATTATTATATAGTTTATATATAAATTTATTCATAAATAATTAGTTAAACTAGAAAAAGTGTTTTTTATACTATTAATTTGGACAAATTAGTAATAAAAACAAAAAAACGCGAATATATAATAAATATAACAATAGATAAGTTATGAGGTGGAAGATATGGAAGATAAAAAAAATCAAAAAGTAGTTACAAATCAAAACATTATTATGGAAAATAGAGAAAAAATATCTGTTACTGGTGTAATAGATATACATAGCTTTGATGATGAATTAGTACTTGCACAAACAGATTTAGGCATACTTACTATAAAAGGTGATGATTTAAAAATGAATAAATTAAATTTAGATAATAACGAATTAATTGTAGAAGGACAAATAATAGCAGTAGCATATAGTGATACCAATCAAGCTAAGAAGTCTGGTTTTATGAATAAACTATTTAAATAGAAAGTAGGTATATTTTTATATGCTTATTACAACTCAGATAAGTGATTTTATTGGATTTATTCTTATTGGAATACTGTTATCTATAATATTTGATTTTTTTAGAACTTATAGAATGATAAAAAAGGTATCAACACTTAATGTTATTATTCAGGATATAATATATTTTTGTATTTCTATGTTTGTAATAGCTAAAAGTATTATGCATATACTTAATTCTAGTATGCGATTTTATATTTTTTTGGCAATAATACTAGGATTTTCAATATACTATTTATTCTTTAGTAAGTATGTTATAAAAATATATAAATTTTTATTTAGTACATCAAAGAAAACACTTGATTTTATATTATTACCTTTTTATATAAATTTGCATTATTTTGTGAAAGTTTGTATATTTATGAAAAAAATTATAAAAAAATGTTGCAAAAAGTTTCTACATATGTTAACATTTAGGTATAAATTAAATAAATGGTTGAAAAAACTATTTAAAATAAGGATAAAAAAGTTAGGAACAAAAGAGGTAAAAGTATGAAAAAGGCATATAATACAGAAAAGAAAAATACTAGAAAACAAAAGAAAAAGTTTAATATATTTAATTTATTAGTAGTTGCGTTTATTGTATATTTTGTTTATACATTATATGATCAGCAATTACAAATAAATAAATATAATTCACAGATCGATATGTATAAGGCGGATATTGAAAGTAAAAATGAATTAGTTGAATATTATGCAAGTCAAAAAAGTAGTATTGAAAGTGACGAATATATTGAAAGTGTAGCAAGAGATACTTTAGGATATGTTAAACCATATGAGAAGATATTTATTGATGCTAATAAATAAAAAGTAAAAAGCATTGAAACTATATCTATTAGTTTCAGTGCTTTTTCTTTTTATTAGTATTATACTTTAAGGTGATATAGTAGTTTGTTTTTCTAATTTCATCAACTTAATGGTGACGTTTACATTATCATTTGTTGCAATGATTTTTATATCATTTTCAGTATTATTTTTGAATTTTAAATCAAGTGAGCCATAATAAACAGTAGCATCTTTATCTTTTGGAACATAGTAGACACGTCTGCTGTGCGGATGCCTTTCTGTTATTTCTAAATTTGCCATTAATGCAGCGTTATATAATGTACTACTTATTTGGCACATACCTCCTCCAAATACTTTTATTTTATTTCCATTAGCATCAAATCCTACAGCTTCTTTATATCCTTGTTCCTGTCCCATTGGACCTATTGTATTATTAAAAGAAAATTCTTCTCCTTTTTTTATTATATAATTATTTAGTTTTTGAATAGCAAGAGAAATATTATATACTCTATTTTCATCTTTATCATATATTGTTGAATTAAAATTTGCTATTTCTGTTTCAATCTCTTTAGTCGTTGGCACTTTATCACTATCTACATTCATACTATCAATATCTTCATCTGATATATTAGATGAATTGCTATTACTTGTGTTATTTTCGCTTGATATATTACTATTGTTATCATTATTACCATTATCATAAAAGTTATTATTTGATACAAATATAGTATATATAATATATCCTATTATAAATAGGATTACGATTGCTGTTATTAATATAAGAAAATTTTCTCCTTTATTTGATTCTTTTTTCATAGATTACTCCTTTTTTATAATTAGTTTTAGTAATATTTTGTGTAAAAAAAATAAATTTATTAGAAAAAATAAATTTATTCTAAAAAAGAAGAAAAGAATTACTTCTTCTTTTTTGCTTTTGTAATAAGATTATTTTTATCGTATAAGCCTTTGTAACAAATAATGTAGAGTATCTTTTTGTTACCAGTTAGCTATACTTATT
>CAYSKD010000133.1:0-3254 GCA_964431665.1 uncultured Clostridium sp. | reverse complement strand
TGAGCGAGAAGCCCCCGCCTCTATGAGAAGCATAGGCGGTGGGAGTATGTCACATCGCGCTAAATCAGTTAAAGAAATATAATCTACATTTCCAATTCTAATAACACTTACTAAATTATCTTTTACTTTCATTTGTGTTTTTATGTGTTATTTTTCATAAATATCACTTCCAATCTCTATAAATTCTTTTATATTACAAAACAAATGTTCGCATTTGTCAAGCGAAAATTTAAATATCTAAATATAATTCAAGTAAGATATGAAAATGAAAGTTACAATTCACAGCCATATTATAAATAAAAACTTTTAAAATCAATCAAAGCATTGATATAACTACTTATAAAAATTAGCTGTGAATTGTAACAAGTTTTACTAAAAAATAACAAATATTTGTCAAATATATTGCTTTTTTATGTAAAATGTAATATAATTTTAGATATAATAATAAAAGATATTAGGTTTACATATGTTATACTAAAAGTAGGAGTTTTAAATGGAAAGGAAAGAAAGAAGACAAAAAAGAGTAGGAGCAAATTTACCAACAAAATATAAAAAGAAAAATAAGATAATTTTAAGAGTTTTCTTAACTTTATTTTTTTTAATATTAACCGTAGTAGTAATATCTGTTGTAATAATTGGACTAAAAGTGTATAACTTTGTAGAGGAAGAAATAACTAGTTGTTCTGATTTTATAGATGTTTTATCATCTGGTAAATTAGATGAGTTAGAATATACTACATTCATTTATGATAAAGACGGAAATGAAATTGAAGTAATACATGGAAACGAAAACAGAGTATTTGTTGATTATGAATCTTTACCTCATAGTGTTATAGATGCTATTATATCAATAGAAGATGAGAGATTTTTTGAACATAAAGGTGTTGATATAAAAAGGACACTTGGTGCTATATATACGTATATAACTAATAATGGGACATCAGACTTTGGAGGAAGTACAATATCACAACAATTGGTAAAAAATGTAACAGGTGATAAAGAAACTACAGTAAATAGAAAAATAAGGGAATGGTATAGAGCATCTGTATTAGAAAAAAATTTTACAAAAAAGGAAATATTTGAAGATTACATAAATACAATATATATGGGTGATGGAGCATACGGACTTGAAGTTGCGGCAAATAAATACTTTGCTAAATCAATAAAAGATGTAAACTTAGCAGAGTCTGCTGTACTTGCAGCTGCAATTCAGTCCCCTGAAGCCACTAATCCATATAGAGATGAAGAAGCAAGAGAAAAATTATTGCAAAGACAAAAAATAGTTTTACTAAAAATGTTGCAACTTGGTAAAATAACGTATCTTGAATATCAAGATGCACTTTCAACAAACATTGAATTTAAAAATTTGAATTCTGATGATGATATACAAACGTATTTTATTGATGCTGTTATAGAACAGGTAATTGCTGACTTGATGAGTCAAAAAGGTATATCGTATGAAGAAGCTAAAAAGCAAGTATATGTTAGTGGATACAAAATATATACAACTCTAGATCAAGGTGTACAAAATGCTATTGATAATGCATATAACAATCAAACGTTATTTTATACTGATAATGATGGAAACTTTATGCAATCTGCAATGGTTGTAATGGATCATACAAATGGTAATGTGTTAGGTATAATTGGAGGTGCTGGTGAAAAATCAGGTAGCTTGTCTTTAAACAGAGCAACTCAAAGCTACAGACAGCCAGGTTCTTGTATGAAACCTTTTGGAGCATATGGACCTGCATTTGAGGTTGGGGCTTTAAATATTGATTCATATATCGAGGATTTACCTATAACAATAGGTGATTTTACCCCTCATAATTATTATAATTCATATTATGGATATGTGACGGTAAGACGTGCTGTGGCATTATCTATGAACTTACCTGCGGTACGTGCAAATTTAAAAGTAGATATAAATTATGCATTTAACTTTGCAAAAAATTGTGGGCTTGTAAGTTTAGTAAATGATGATAAATCAGTAGCTCCACTCGCACTTGGCGGACTAACAAAAGGGGTTACTCCACTTGAACTTGCAAATGCTTATGCCACAATAGCAAATGGTGGTATATATAATGAGCCTAAATTTTATACTAAAGTATTAGATAAAGATGGCAATGAGGTTTTATTTAAAACATATGATAGCAAAAGAGTTATGAGTGAAAATACAGCGTCTATGTTAACTCAATGCTTAAGAGATGTAGTAACTTATGGAACTGGGTATGGAATAATAAATGTTGGAAACATACCTGTATATGGTAAAACAGGAAATAGTAATGACGATAAAGATCAGTGGTTTTGTGGATTTACATCATATTACACTATAGCTTGTTGGAATGGATATGATACACCAAAGACAATAGGGTATAGAAGTGGTATACGAGGTACATATCCATACACTGCTATGATATTGTTTAACAATGTTATGAATAGTATAAATTATGGCAAAGAGCCAAAACCTGTAAATGGAATATATTAATTAATATTATAAAAAAGATGTTGACCTAGTTTTTCAACATCTTTTTAAATAATATTATTTTTTCTTTAATTTATGATTTTTAATATTAGTATATTTACTAGAACAACAGATAGAGATAATCATATATATGCATAATGCAAATATAATAATAAAAATTGAATTTATATATGCTATTTTAATATTTTCTAAAAAAATATCTTTTGAAATATTTGTCTCAGTATTTAAAAATACTTCACTAGAAATATTAGAAATGCCATAAATATGTAGTATAATATATGTAATAATACTAGATATTAATCCTTGAAATATTTTTGCAGTTATAAGTAATTTAAATGAAAAATTATGCATTGATACAGTTGAATAGACTTGTGATAGAATACAAAGGCCACTAAATCCAAGTAAAAATGAAATTAAACAAATTTTAAGTATAGGATTAATAGTAAGTGTGCTAACATTTAAGCAACCTTTTGTAACTTCAAAAAGTCCAGATATAAAAGATATTATATTTTCATCTATATCAAATTTTATTAAATAGAATTCTAAAATACTAAATAATAAGTTAAATATAATAACAAATCCGCATATAAGAATTAAGGTTTTAAAAGTGTTAAATATACATTTTTTAAGGGTCTCAAAAAAGATATTATCTTTAGCGTTAGTTTTATCATTAAATTTTATAACATTATTATATAATTTATTTTTTTCATTAAAAGTATTTAAAAATACATCTTTTTTGTGTATAATAGAAGATATAAATTTAAATCTA
>CAYSKD010000132.1:0-3441 GCA_964431665.1 uncultured Clostridium sp. | reverse complement strand
ATAACTTTAAAGTTACTAGAAAAATACTAATACTTAACACATATTTAACTAAAATATAGTTTTTTATATTTAGACCGTATGGAAATCCCAAATTAAATAGTCTGTTACTAACTAAGACAATATATTTATTTATAAATTTGATAAATGTAGTGTTAGTAAGAGGTTTTAAAATTAAAGATTGCTTATCTCTAACTTTGCGTGATTTCTTTAATATAAAATAATATAGAATTAAATAATATGATAAAAATACGTCAAGAATAATTAATACTACCACATATTATATCACCTCCTGTAACAATAATATATCATTAAAATGCCTAAATGTCAACAAAAATCGTACGTCAAAGATCGACAAAAAATCTTGTAGTGTCTTAACTAAAAGATTTATATTTTTTATTGATTATTTTATATATTTTTGATATACTAAAAGTATAAAAGGTGATTTTATGGAGACAGAAAAAATAATAAATGCAAAAATACTAATAGTAGATGACGACGTAAATATGATGGATATCTTAACTGTGATATTAAATAAATACGGTCATAGTGTAAGTAGCTTTACAGAGCCAGTATCAGCAATTGAAGAATTAAAAAGTACTAAGTATGATATATTAATTATAAATTATTTAATGACCCCTGTTAATGGTGATAGAATAGTTGAATTAGTACGTGAATTCGATAAAGAAATATACATCATATTAATGTCAATGCATAAAGAATTAGCTCCATCCATTGAAACTATGCAAAATTTAGATATACAAGCATATTTTGAAAAAAGCACAAATTTTGATCAATTAATTATGTTTATACAAAGTGGTATAAAATATATTGAACAAGTAAGAAAAATAAAAAACATGAACATACAACTTGAACAGTATTTGATTGATTTTGCAAAAATTCTATTAAATACTGTAAGTGCCAAAGATCACTATACAGAAGAACACTCTATAAGAGTATGCGCTCTTTGTGTATATTTTGCCAAATACCTAAATATTGATGAAGACCAAATAGAAGACTTAAAACTTGCTTCTTCATTTCATGATATAGGAAAAATAGGTATACCAGATGAAATACTACAAAAGCAAGGAAAGCTTACTCAAGAAGAATATGATACTATAAAACTTCATCCTGTAATTGGTGCAAATATTATTAGTGTTTCAAGTATATTTTCAAAAGTTTGCCCTATCATAAAAGGGCATCATGAAAGAATTGATGGAAAAGGATACCCTGATAATTTAAAAGGAGAAGAAATACCTTATCTTGCAAGACTACTTGCTATATGTGATAGTTTTGATGCAATTACCTCAAAAAGGCCATATAAAGAGGCCACATCAATTGAATATGCACTAGATCAAATCAAGCAAGGTTTAGATACTCAATTTGACAAAGAACTTGGAAAAAGTTTCATTGCTATGGTAAATGATAATAGAAAAGATATAGAAAATATACTTAATAATAACAAATAAGTTAAAAATAAAGGTCACATAGAAAGAGCATATAATATAGTTTGTATAAACTATACGATATGCTCCTATTTAGATTATGCAATAAAAGACATATAATTTTAAAATTTCAACTAAAAACTTTTAAACTAATTTCTATATCAACGATTATGAATTTGTAGGTATACGTTTTGTAATGTTCTCCCTCCTAACGCATAACAATATTCTCTTTTATTGTATTATTATTCAATATATATCGCAATTGCTTTAATTATTTTTTTACTTGAATTAAAACAACTAATTTCATAGCCTATAACCTTTACTTCACATGACATCTTGCTTAATAATTCAATACTTCCATCTAATAGTTCGCTATTTATCCATATTAATTTATTGTTTATTAGGAAGAAACTATTTTTGTCTATATTTACATCTTTTAGTTCATCGTTATACTCAGTTATAATTCCAGTTTCATATATAATTCTTTTATCATTTTGAATTTCTTGATTTTTTAATTCTTCAATTAAATGATGATAAAAGCAATTATTCTTAATCTCTGTTATATCTTCAATATTTATATATTTTCTTTGCGTTTCAATAGTAGATGAATTAGCTAATCCATAATTTGCGCCAACTTTTTGCTTTGTAAAATTTGTATCTTTATACTGCTTTGGTATATCTTTACTTAATCGTACCTCATTTTCCCTCTCGCAAAAATTTTCCATACAAGGATCTACAGCAATCTGATTATTTCTTGTATCACTCTTTCTTATAGAATATTCCACCACTTCTATATTAAAATTTGAACTATCTTTAACACAAAATAATTTCCTTAAAAAACATCTATCAAGATATAGATAATATATCATATAATCCACCTATATTATAAATTTATGATATATAGCTAACTATTTAGTACATATATAATCTTTTATATTATTAAATTTACTTTCTCCAATACCAGGTACATTCATAATATCCTCAATATCGTTAAAATAATTATTTTCCCTATACTCTATTATTTTTTTAGCTGTTGCATCTCCTATACCAGATAGTGTTTTTAATTCCTCAAGCGATGCCTCGTTTATATTTATCTTATCAGCACTATCCTCATCATAACTATTTATTGCACTTTCTTCATCTGAGTTATCCACATTTTCAACTTTTTTAGGTATAATAATTTTATCTGCATCATTTAATTTTTGAGCTAGATTTATTTTATCTATATCTGCATCAACTTCTATTCCTCCACAAACATCAAGTAAATTATATATTCTTGCCTCTTTATCTAGCTCATATATTCCTGGATTTTTAACTTGGCCACTAATATATACTACTATTTTATTATTATCACTTTTTATTTCTTCAGAATCAATTATAACGGAATTCTTTTTATCTAAATCCTGCATTATAATCGATATAATAGATAGTACGATAATTAGTATACAGATAATATATCCTTTATACTTTAATATAAACTCCTTTATATTTTCTATATTTAATCCTTGTTTTGTTTTTTTTATTGTTTCTGATTTTTTCATATTTTTTACTTCCTTTCTATTTATTTTTATAATCTGTTATAGTATAATTACGTTATATAACTTAATGGAGGGATTTAATTGACAAGTATTAAAAAAATAGTTATAACTTTTTTATATATGTTTTTTATTATACTTGTTGCACCTACTTTTTGTATTGCAAGTACAAGCGATGAAAATTTAACACTCTATTGCAATAACGATTTAGTAATGGATGCAAATAGTTTAAATGTATTATTTGAAAAAAATGGTTACGAAAAAGTATATCCTGCAAGTACGACTAAAATTCTTACTGCAATACTTGCTTTAGAAAATCTCGATATAAATGAATCTATTGTAGCTTCAAGTAACGCCATATACTCAACACCAGTTGGAAGCTCTATAGCATACATTCAGCCTGGTGAGGTTATGAGTTTAAAAAATATGTTATATTGTCTTTTAATAGTTTCTGGAAATGATGC
>CAYSKD010000131.1:2219-3459 GCA_964431665.1 uncultured Clostridium sp. | reverse complement strand
CAACAGCATATACAAATTTTAAATTTGCACTACCATCCTTTTTCTCTGGTGTTCCAACACCGATAAATATAACATCTGCATCTTTATATGCTCTTGAAGCATCAAGTGTAAAAGTTAATTTAGCTTTATTCTTTAACATCAATTCTTCTAGTCCTGGTTCATATATCGGACTTTTCCCTTCATTTAATGTTCGTATCTTATCCTCATCCACATCAACACAAGTTACCTTATGTCCAACTTCTGACAAACATACCGCTGTAACTAATCCTACATATCCTGTTCCTGCTACTACTATTTTCATTATTACTCCCTTACCTTTCTACTCCTATTTAATGACCTCTCATATATGTTTTTTCGTTTATCCCCTAAAAGTATATTATTTAATAACATTAAAAAGTTTATTACTTATTAATTCACTAACCTTTTCCTCTGAGCAATCATTCAGGCATGTTTCTGAAATTAATTTTAAATTAAATTCATTATAATTTACATAGATTTTTCTCATGGCGTTTTTTAATTGCTCTAAAGAGTTTATATCTATTAATTCTCCATACTCATTATGCCAATCTTCGTCGGTAAATCCTCCATGTTTAGTTGATATAATAGGTCTACCAACTCCCAATGCCTCTCTATACACCAGACCGTAAGTCTCTGCCCTACTCGCTAAAACAAAACAGTCTGACTTTTCATAATATTTTAATGTTTCTTCCCTTGATATCTGTCCAATTAGCCTAATTTTATCTTTCATATTATATTTTAAAATCATCTTATTAAGGTTATCTTTTTCTATACCTGCACCAGCAATAATTAATTCAACATCATCATTATTAGAAAATTCCTCAGAAAATGCTTTTACAAGTAAATCGAAACCTTTTCGTTTAATTAATGAACCAATTGATAAAAAGAGAAATTTATCCTTATTTACTCTGTCCTTATATGTAAAACATGGATTTATCATATTTGATATAACAGAAATTTTTTCATTTTTTCCTATATGCTTTTCTATGCTTTGTTTTAATTTGCTTGAAACACAGATAAATTCATTTGCCTCTAAAATTGTCTTTTTTAAGATTTTTTTTAACTCGTTATCTATTTTTTCATTCATTAACTCACTAAAATGTTCCTGAACTATTACTGGTATATTATATTTTTTTCCTAATTCAACCGCTACATAACCTGCAGGAAATGAAAAATGTGCATATATTACATCAGGCTTTCCCTGTTCAACTAATGCCTTTTT
>CAYSKD010000131.1:0-2209 GCA_964431665.1 uncultured Clostridium sp. | reverse complement strand
TAAACCTAAATTTTGATGGCCATAGTGCAAAAGCAAATCCATAATAAGTATGCAATCCATTATCATCACAATAATTAATGTTTTTATTAAATATTTTCTTTTTTTCAGGTTGAACACTTAGAATTGTAATTTTGCATCCTTTATTTTTCAATGCTTGCATTTGCTCATAAATAAAAATACAGGTTTCTTTACTAGATTCATTTTTATACCAACTAGGTATTGTAAAAATATTCATTTCTTCACCTTATTTCTTTAAAAGTATTAAATATTGTTTTAAATTAAATTTTACTATAATTAATAAATACAAAGCTACACCTATAGTTCCCGCAATAATAAGTCCTAATAAGTAATTAAAATAGTTTGCTACATACAAATATACAACTCTTGCTAAAGCTATACAAACTATTGAAAAAGCAATAATTTTAAGAGTTGGTAGTGCTACTTTTTTTAGTTCAAAAACTCTATTCTTTTTACTTAAAGTAACAACTAAACTTATGCTAGATATTAAAGCTGAAATAGTTGTTCCCAATGCTATGCCTGTAATTCCCCAGAATTTTGAAAGAATAATACTAATGACTATATTCATAATGATCGTGACAATAGAATTAATAGTTGGAGTTTTCGTATTATGATAAGCATAAAAAATACGATTAAAGTATTTTCTAATTGTAAAAAATGTAATTCCCAAAGCATATGCAGCAAAAGCATTCGCAGTCGGAACTAAATATTCACTTGTAAATGACCCTCTTAAAAAAATCAAACGTACTATTTCTTCTGAGAAAATTACTGATGCAATTGATAACGGTACAACTAAGAGCAATAATAAAATAAAATACTTAGATGTAATATCACTAATTTCATCTTTTGTGTTTTTATCTTTATTAACTATCTTTACAATTACTGGATAGGCAACTGTAATAATTGAAGATGTAAATAATGTTATAAGTGCATCATCAATTTTATTTGCGTAACTTAGCATCGTAACTGCACCAACTTGCAAATTAGAAGCTAACATTTTATCAACTATTTTGCTTAATTCACTAGCAGATGAACTAACTATTACCGGTAATAATAATAATAAAGTATGCTTGACATCAGAGTCAAAAAATGATGCAGTTAATTTATATCTGTAACCTGTTTGTCTTGCAATAATATATAATATAAATAACTCTAAAATATATCCTAATAGACTCGCTACCGCTAACAAAGTTATTGATGTGACAGATGCAATATATGCACCAACACAGCAAAAGATTGGTAAAATAAATCCGGCAAATTACAACGGCATAGTATTTTTTTTCTGTCTGTAGAATTCCTGAATATACAGCAATTGCCCCCATACAAAATATTTCTAATATAGTTATTCTTGTTAAATTTACTGTAATATTTAATGTAGCTTCATCAAACCCACTAGCAAAAATTGTGACTATTGGTTTAGTAAATATCATAACAGTTGCTATAATAAATGAACAAAATATAAATATAATATTTATAATTTTATTAGAATAATTATTTGCCTCTTCTAAAGATTTTTTCTCTTTTATGGATATATATACAGGTAAAAAACATGTAGTAATTCCTGTAGTAACCATAAGCATTAAATTCGTTGGTATACTTGATGACATTACATAAGCATCGCTAATATTAGAAACTCCCCAAAGCCATGAAAATACAAGGTCTTTAAGTAATCCTAATATTTTTATAACTAATGATAAAATAAATATTATAACAACTGTATCTTTTGCTCCATTCTTTTTCATTTTTTATTCTCCTCATATAATATTTTACTGATGTGTGTTACATTTTTTTTGTACAGCTTTTGATTTTTTTTCATTATTTGGTAAATTTCATTTGTATAATCATCCATTTTTATTTCTTTTTTATTAATTTCAACACATTTAACTTTTTTATCTAATAATGCACACATTGCTACTCTATGTTTTCCATCTATTATATAATATCTTCCATCTAACTTATAGACTAAAGCAGGTAAATACGAATCATCTTTTATTTTTTCTAAAACCAATTTAAAACGTCTCTTATGCATATCTAATACTTTTTTAGATATATTTTGCTCATAACGTCCATCTAAATACCCTGCTTTTTCTCTTATAACATATTCTGTATTATGTATTTCATTAGGATTATCTCTTAACGTTTTCATTAAATAATAATGCGGAGATTTATAAATAGGTATATCAATAAGGCT
>CAYSKD010000130.1:0-3491 GCA_964431665.1 uncultured Clostridium sp. | reverse complement strand
GCAATTCATCCCCCACTTTAGAAGTGGGGGTCTTCTTGCTGGAGGTGGATAAAACTACCTATTACTAATAATATATCGCAAAGTATATTATATATACTAAGTGGTATTACACTTTCTGCTGATGTTTTTATAAAATAAGCAGTAAAAAAAGGTCCTAAAAATAGTTCTATAATACTTTTAGTCGCATTTATTGCTATAATGATATTTCCTTCATCTTTTACTTTCATACTTTTTCTCCTTATATACTACAATTAAATTTTAACATATAAAATATTTTTTTACAATTAACCATATATAAATTATGTTATTTATTGTATAAAAAAGATAACCCACATTTTGTGAGTTACCTAAATTTATTTTACATGTTTTTTAAACACTTCATACAAATTCCTTCATTTGAGAATTCACTTGAATAAGTCCAACATCTAGGACATTTTACGCCATTTGATTTTATAACTTCAACATGATAATCTGTATTTGTTTTTTCAACATTAAGTTTAGAAATTATTGAAACAAGTTCTATATATTTTAAATTTTCTTTTATAAAATCATATTCGCTATCAGTTGCAAAAATCGTTACTTCACTATCAAGTGCACTTCCTATAATTTTTTCTGCTCTTGCATTTTCTATTGGTTTTGCTAGTGTCTCTTTTATTTCAAATATTTTATCCCATTTTTCTATTAGTTCACTATCTATATATTTATTATCCTCAACAGGGAATTTTTCTAATAATATACTTTCTTTTTTTGGCTCTTTTGTATTCATATATGAATAAATTTCTTCAGATGTAAAAACTAAAATTGGTGATATTATCTTAGTTAATGTATCTAATATATCATACATAGTTGATTGACTACTTCTTCTTAAATTATGGTTAACATTAAATGTGTATAGTCTATCTTTTATAACATCTAGATACTTACTTGATAATTCAACAGTACAAAATCTATGTAATTCGCTATATACTAAATGATAATCATAATTATTATATGCCTCATTTACATATTCAACTAGTTTATTTAATTTATACATAAAATATCTATCTAATTCATCTCTACTTAAATATTCAACATAATCAACTTTAGGATCAAAATCAGAAGTATTTCCAAGTAAAAATCTAACAGTGTTACGTATCTTCTTATATACCTCGGACACTTGCTTTAAAATTTCCTTAGATAATCTAATTTCACTATGATAATCTGATGATGTTGCCCACATTCTTAATATATCTGCTCCATATTCATCTACAATATCAAGCGGTGCTATTCCATTACCAAGAGATTTTGACATTTTCTTGCCTTCACCATCTACTACCATTCCATGAGTTACCACTTCTTTATATGGTGCTTCACCTTTTGTAGCAACTGATGTTAAAAGTGAAGATTGAAACCATCCTCTATACTGATCATTTCCTTCCATATAAACATCGGCTTTTCCTTCTGGAAGTCCATATGTACTATTTAATACCGCTGCATGCGAAGAACCAGAATCAAACCAAACATCCATTATATCTGTTTCTTTTATAAACTCATCACAGCCACATTGACAAGTTATTTTCTTTCCTAATATCTCTTCAGGAGTTTTTTCAAACCAAGCATTTGAACCTTCTCTATAAAATAATTCTTGAACTCTTTTTATTGTTTCATCATTTATATACTCTTTCTTACAATTTTTACAATAAAATATAGGAATTGGAACTCCCCATGAACGTTGACGAGAAATACACCAGTCTGCTCTATCCTTAATCATATTTGTCATTCTCTCAACACCCCAATCTGGGTACCATTTAACATTATTTATTTCTTTTAAAGCCTGTTCTCTAAAATTATCAATTGAAGCAAACCATTGAGTTGTTGCCCTATATATTACTGGTTTTTTGCATCTCCAACAATGTGGATAAGAGTGAGTTAATTCTTTTGCTGCAAATAACGCTTTAATTTCTTCTAAATATTTAATTATTTCTTTATTTGCCTTAGCGTAAAACATTCCATTAAATCTACCAGCAAGTTCAGTCATATGCCCATTTTCATCTACTGGTACTATTATATCTATGTCTTTATATCTTTTACAGCATAAGTAGTCTTCGTGTCCATGTCCTGGGGCTGTATGTACACAACCAGTACCAGCATCTAGACTTACTAATAAATCTTTATCTGAACCAAGTATTACTCTTGATGTTTTGTCATCTATTATAGGGTTTAAGCAGATAACATTTTCAAGATCTTTACCTTTATACTCAGCTATAACGTTATATTCCTCTATATTGCCAATTTTCATTACTTCAGGTACAAGCTCTTTTGCCATTATATAGTTTTCTTTTTTACCATTTGTTATAGTTTCTACAAGTGCATATATAAATTCTGGATTTAAAGTAATAGCTTGATTTCCCGGTAAAGTCCAAGGTGTTGTAGTCCATATAACAATATATGTATTATTTAAATCTACATATTTACTAAATAGATCTTTATCCTCTTTAACTTTAAATTTTACATATATAGATGTTGATGTTTCATCTTTATACTCTATTTCTGCTTCGGCTAAAGCAGTTTTGCAATCACTACACCAATATACTGGTTTTAAGTCTCTGTATATATACCCTTTTTTATACATATCACCAAATACCCCTATTTGTGTAGCTTCAAAATTTTTATGAAGAGTTAAATATCTTTTATTTTCATCTCTATAATCTCCAAGACCACCTAAACGTTCAAATTGCACTGCTGTTTTTTCTACAGCTTTTAAAGCAAAATCTTTACAAATTTCTCTAAACTTAGACACTCCAACATCGGCTTTTTCAACTTTTAGTTCCTGTTGAACTTTCTTTTCTATAGGAAGTCCATGTGTATCCCATCCAGGTACATATGGACTATAATATCCATTCATTGTTTTATATCTAATTATTATATCCTTTAATATTTTATCTAAGGCGTGTCCTGTATGAATATCACCATTTGCATATGGAGGGCCATCATGAAGTACAAATCTTTTACCTGTATTTTTATTTTTTTCGAGGGCTAAATAATATACCTTGTTATCTATCATTTTTTTTAAAATATCTGGCTCTTTTTTTGGCAAATTTCCCCTCATTTCAAATTCTGTCTTAGGTAAATTTAATGTTTTAGAATAATCTTTCTTTTCTTCCATAAAAAATACTTCCTTTCCAAAAATTTAAAATAATATAAAAAACACACATACCTGTATATAAGGGATGCGTGTAAATAACTACATATAACAATAATACCTTAATATACAACATACCAACATATGTGTCCTTTATAACGTAAGGAATACGGCACCACTTACTATTATTTCAGTTAGCAACTCAGAGATGATTTTCAATATATACTACTTTAACTAGGCTTTCACCGTCCCTAGCTCGCTAATGTATTTTATATATATTTACTCTTTCTCGTCACAGTTTTTATATATTTATACTATTTTTAATCTGTAAAAATTATACCAAAAAAGATTATACAAGTCAATATTTTAT
>CAYSKD010000129.1:0-3496 GCA_964431665.1 uncultured Clostridium sp. | reverse complement strand
TTTCTTTTTTTAAATATTTTAAATACTTTTTGGGTTATATTCACTAAATAATAATTATTGCATATAATTATTATATATAAAAATAATAAAATTAAAGGAGATGATTTTATGAATAATAACCCAAATGAAATGAACAATATGTTAAATTCAAAATTAGTTGAACTACTTTCAACTATCGATAAAAGTAAAATCGAACAAGTAAGTAGAATGGTACAGAATATGTCTAGTGAGGATTTAACTAATTTAGTTAGCATGCTTAGCAAAAATTCAAATAATAAAGGTAAGTAAATAAATGAATGAATCTACAGGAAATAATAATCAAGCTGAATTATTTAACTTAATACAAAATATTCAATCAAAATTAAATATTGAAAACAAAAATAATGTAAATAGTCAAATCCAAACTGATTTAAATGAAAATGTTATAGAAGATTTAAACCCTAATAAAACAAATGAAAACATAACTAAAGAAAATAATACTAATAGTAATGATGTAAATGATTCTAATAAGTCAACTAATAAAGATTCAAATATTGACTTTTCATCTATACTTAATAATTTTAATATACAAGGATTGCTTTCTGGACTAACAGGAAACTCTACAGGAAATGAAAAAAATGATTTTAATTTTGGCGATATAGACCCAAATATGATACTTAAATTTCAAAAACTACTTTCTTCTTTTAACAAAAATGATCCAAAAAGAAATTTAATTAAATCATTAAAACCTTTTCTTAGGAAGTCAAGGCAAGATAAAATAGGAGAATATTTAGTTATATTATCTGTTGTAGATGCAATAGGTGTATTTAGTGGTAAAGGTAGTGATTAGCATGTTTAATAATAATACATATTATACAAGATATTCAAATAATCCATTTAGAAGATTTGGCGGATTTAATCCTACCTTTAATCCATATATACAAAATGCACATGTTAATAATAATTTCAATAACACAAATACATTTAACAATAATCCAACAACTGATAAAGGAAATAATGATGATGATAATATTGAAAATGATTCTCAAATAGAAAACAATATAAATCCTAGCAATGAAACTAATAATAACACAAATAATATAAATAATAGAGCCAATCATACAAAACGTTTCGGTCCAATAAACTTTAATAAAAATGAAATCTCAATATTTGGATTTACAATAGCCATCGATGATTTAATACTTATAGGGCTTATTTTACTTTTACTATTAGACACTGACTGTGATTATGCATTATTAATCGTACTTGGTCTTATACTATTTAATATAGATTTTAGCGGTTTAAATCTTTTTTAATATTTTCATACTCACTATAATAATCATTTATTAGCTTGTCAATCTCTGCACTTGTTTTATATATTACATCATATGAATCCTCTTTTAATACTTGTTCTTCTAATTTTTTCTTTAAAGAATTTAGTTTATCAATTACCATACTTAGCGCTCCCTCTAACATATTTATACCATTTTCGAGAAATAATGTCAATATAATTCATCCAAAAATCGACCGCAAGTTTCGACAAAAATTTTAATCTTTTCAAATGGCATACTAGTATTATATGCATAAACACTATGTTTATACTGAGAATTACTTTAAATTATTTTCATTTTTCATAGCATTTATCAATTTATATAATAGTTTTAAACTTTGTTTAAATAAGAAAAGAAGTTGGATTTTACTCCAACTTCCAAATAGAATTTACTCTTATGCAAATACCTTACAACCAACTTTATTATTAATTATTGAAGATTGTAAATGAATTCAGTCATAAGGACACAAACACATCATTCTTTTCTTCTATATCATATTGATATATTCTGTTTTCCTTTTCTTCGTACATTTGACCTATGTAGCTATTTTTATCCAAAGTACCTTTTGCCCATAACGTTGTAAAAGCCCCCACAAAAAATGCAATGATGATTGTAAAAGATATAGCAAACGTTAAGTACCATGATTTTTGAGTAGATTTCTTCCTGTTTTTGTGCATTTGTATGCCTCCTATTAAAAATTTTAATCTTTCCGATTAATTATTTCGGAATTTAATATAATATACCTCCTAATATTATTATATCAGATTTTTTATAATATGTCAATATTATGTAAATTTTTCTTGGCTTACGCACTATGGTAAATTGCTATTTTTAATATACATTAATTAATAATTGAAAAAACCAATTTATCCTCATCAAGTAATTGTAAGAAGTCTTTTATATCTTTAGGTATTATATTTTCTAAAATATTTACATCAGAATATATATCCACTTCTTCAAGTAAACTTTGAATAATCCTTCTATAACTTACATTTAAATTATCAGAGCTCTTTATAATATTTCCTATTTTCTTTTTCTTAATCACCTCAAACATTTCTAAATCTATATCCTCTTTTTTTATTTTATTTATATACTCTAATATATCTTTTTTTAATATATCAATCTTAGTAGATTCGGCACTAATTATAACATGAGAAAAACTTGAAGTACCTTCATAGTCAAAATTTATTGGCTCACTTAACACACCCATATTATATTCTTTTTCAAAAAAAGTAGTTATTCTAGAAAAATATAAATCAGAAATAATATCGCAAATTACTTGCCTCTTTATTATCTCCTCTTTCTCAACCACATCTAATTTATATCCCATACAAAGCTTTGGCATATATACAGGCATTTTTTGTATAATCTCTTTTTCATTAATATGTGGCTCATCTTGCTTAATAAACTTTTCTATCTTTGCTTTTGGTAATGCCATATCATAATCTTTTTCATATACTCTTATATTTTCCTCAATAAGCTTTATAGTATTATCTACATCTACATCTCCTACTACAATTATAAACATATTTTGAGGTGAATAAAAAGTATTATAGCATGTATATAATAATTCCTTAGTTATATGTGAAATAGATTCTATAGTACCAGCAATGTCTATTCTAACCGGATGAGTATTATACATAGCTCTTAAAGCATTAAAATATACGGCAAAATTTGGATCATCATCATACATCATTATTTCCTGACCAATAATACCTTGTTCTTTATTAACATTCTCATCTGTAAAATATGGAGTCTTAACAAGTTTTATTAAAAGTTTTATTGCCTCGTCAAATTTATCTATAGTTTCAAAGAAATATACTGTATGATCAAAAGAAGTATAAGCATTTGAAGAAACGCCTATTTTAGAAAATAAATCTAAAGCATTTGCACCTTCTTGTTCAAATAACTTATGCTCTAAGAAGTGAGCTATACCATCTGGTACTTGTATTTTTTCATTTTTGGTAATATCAACAAAATTATTTATAATAGAACCATACTTTGTTCCAAACATACCTATCTTCTTTTCAAATCCAACTTTTTTACAAATATATACTTCAAGACTATTTTTTAAAACGACCTTATATGTATTCTCACCTAATTGCTCACTTATATTTACTTGCACTTTATTCATTAGTTTCACCTCCAAGTAAGAAAATCTTTTCTATATCAATTTTATTTGCTAC
>CAYSKD010000128.1:0-3521 GCA_964431665.1 uncultured Clostridium sp. | reverse complement strand
AAATTGTGATATACTTTAGTAAAATGATTGATATTTGTATTAATCGTCAAGAAAGTCGAAAAAGTTGTAGATAACTACTTCGTTGGCACCAAAAGTTCAGTTATTATAATATATACTAAAAAATCATTGAAATACATATGCACTTTCAATGATTTTTTAGTTTTTTTTAGTTCCTTTTTATTTTCACCTAAAGCTCTATAAAAGCCTATATACCTTAAAAGATTAAATTTTTATCTCTACTAAAAATGTTAATATTATAATGACTTTATAACCTTGGTAACAATAATTGTAAAATCATCACTTAATCCATTCTTATTTTCTTTTATGACAAGCTTTCTTAATTCTTCAGAAATAGATTTGCTATTTTTATTAGTATCTAATGTCAATAAATAGTTTTTAAAGAAATTATTGTTTATATCCATTTTATCATTTACTACACCATCTGATATTTGTATAATAATAGCGTTATCTTCAAAGTTCTTACATATTGGCAAATAATCATTTTTAGTTATAACTCCTACAGGTAAATTTTGAGTTGTAATTATAGTAATTTTACCATTTTCTATTATATATGTAGGTGCTGCGCCAAGTTTTATAAACTCAGTTTCTCCATTTTTTAAATTAAATGCCATTGCATCAATAGTCGAAAATGTCGTATCATCTGAATTTAATTTTATTACACTATTTATTATTTCAATTGATTTTTCTTTATCAAATCCGCTATCAAGTAATTTTTCTAGCATATTTATTACCATACCTGAAGCCCTAGCTGCCTCTTTACCACTACCAGCCCCATCGCTTATAATGCACATATGCTTTAAATCTTGCAGTTCCATAGAAATGTATGCATCTCCTGATATTTCCTCTGTATTTTTAACACCTGATGAAATTCCGACTTGCACTTCATACATAGGTTTTGAGACAATTTTAATTTTTGATTTTTCATTTTTACTACTGTTTAAAATTAATTTTATTGCAACTGGTTGTTCAAGTATATTAGAGGCAATTTCAGTAATTTGTTTCTTTTGGTTATCTATATCAGTTAATATGTCAGTTATGAAAGTATACTCAATACTATCATTTTCTTTTTTAAAGTCTTCTTCGTATACAATATATCCATAAAATTTTAATTCATCCCTTAATAAAGAAAGTGACTTATCTTGCAATTTGATATCATTTTTTATATTCTTAGCAACAGTAGACAAAATCTTAGACACTTCTTTATATTCATTAGATAATTTTTCACTATTTTCAATTTCTTTTTGCTTTATTATTCTCATTAATTTCATACTGTTATATATTTCATTAATATCTTTTATCATGGTCTCTTTAATATCACATTTAAAATCTAGCATTGATTCATTTATTTCTTCATTATTTTCTAACTTATTTGCAATATAATCTACTGTAATATCTAATCTTTTGTCATCTAAGCAATCTCTTTTAGCTTTACATTCAAAACAATTATTTTCTATATAATCTTTTATATATTTTTTTATTACTTCTCTTGTTTCCTTTAAATCGGCTTTAGTTGTTTTTACTACAACATTAGATAAGTTGTCAAAAACTTCTGATATAGCACCTATTTTTTGCTTTGTGTTACTTGCACTATCTAAGATATTTTCATATGGTTTTTCTAATGTATTGTTTTTATTAAATAACTTATCTAATTTTAATTCTACTACTTTAGGCATAAATAGTAAACTAATAGATGCTATTAACATTTCACTTAAACGAAGTGTAAGTTCCGAAAAATCTCCAACATAAGCTACATATATATTTCCTATAATAAAAGCAATTATAACTGCTACTTTTCCAAGTCTACCAAATAAACCAGCAAGAAAACCACTTAATGCTAATGAAACAACAAAGCTCATGCTAATATTGCTTATTGTAGTTAGAAGCAGTCCTATAACTAGTCCTGAAGTAGCGCCCAAAATAGCTCCATTTTTCCATCCATATATTAAAATGAGTATAGCTATTAAAATGTTATATATACAAAAACCTGTTATATTGATATTTTTAAATATCGATAAAGCTATTGCAATTACAGATATCATAGCGATACTTTCTTCTTTAGAAGATATATATGGTCTATTTATATTTATTAATAAAGCAATTCCTGGTACAAATACAAAATACAGTACAGATAATATTAATAAATTTATTAAAATATTAATTATACTTGAAAAAAACACTTGACCTATAATGCTTGCAATAACTTCAACTATTATAAAGGATACCATTAGTTTTATATACACACCATATTTTTTGCTAACTCCCTCTATATTTATAAGGGCTGTTATAAAGGTAAATAATATAAAAAAGGCAAGTAACTTAATAATCATAAATGCTGTTGCACCATTAAATAAAAAACCAACTAAAGACGAAATTAAAACAAGTATTAAAGGTACATTAAATACGCTTGCAACACCAAAAAGGACTACACTGAAAGGTTCAACATTTCCTAAAAAAGCTTCACAAGATACTAACAAGGATAAAATAATAAAAATGATATTTTTAACATTTATCCCTTTTTTAAGAAACTCAAAAACCATTTGTACCTTTTCACTAAAATTATTTTCTAAATATTTATTATATATCATATATCCTACACCTCATTTGTTTCTTTTAATACTATATATTTTATAACATTTAATTCTATTTTTTTGTCGTAATTTACACTTAAATATAAATATTTTTATAATTTTATAATTGATTTTTAGAAAAAATAACCTAAAGAAAATATTTAGGTTATTTTTCAATTAATTATTTACCTTCTCCTTTTTAGGTCTTCCCGCTTTTCTCTTTGTATTTTTTTTAACTTTTTCTTCTTTTATAATTTTTGACTTTCTACCTCTTTTAGACTTTTTTTCTTCTTCTTTATTGTTTTCATCTAAAATATCATTATCTATACTTTCTACTACACTTTCAACATTCATATTTTCTAAAACCAAATCATCTAAGCTTTGTTCCTCTTCTTTATTAACTCCTAAATCATTTGAAATAATTTCTTTTACTTTTTCATTTTTTGTGCTTTCCATAGCTCTATTTTTTAAGAATACATCCAATTCCTCTAAATTTTCTGATGCTAAAAGCTTTGAATACTCTAAATACTCATCCTCTGTTGCAATAGTTCTATGAACATCATTTACCATTGTTTTTATCTTAAGGTCATATATATCTTTATACATACGTACAAAATCATTAATATTCATTACACCATTTTGCAAACTCTCATCATATATGCCTTGTAATTTTTCAAATATTTTATCTATTATTTTAAAGTATCTATATGAATTTTTACAAATATTAATAATAAGGTTATATTCATACATATGCCTATCAATATCAGACTCGATACCTTTTATCATAGTTTCAATAACAAATTCTATTAACTCTCTTTCATCAGTTGGAAGCTTAGATATATCATAATTATCATTAATATAACTTACATACTCATCAACAGTTTCAAATAATGATTTATATAATTCTTCATCATATTCATCAGTTTGTATCTT
>CAYSKD010000127.1:0-3545 GCA_964431665.1 uncultured Clostridium sp. | reverse complement strand
GAATATCAAGTAAAGTATTAGAAAATATATTAAATCTAACGATTGCTAAAAAATATCAAGGTAAAGTTTATTCAGGAGAAATAGGACTTCCAATGAGCAAGTCAAAGCTTATTTTGCCATGCGGAATATATGGTAGATTTGAACAACTTGATACAGAAAGAGAGAAAAATAAATGCAGAAATTAAAAGTAATATATGAAGATAACCATATAATAGTAGTAGAAAAAATTCCAAATATTCCTTCTCAAGCAGATAAGACAGAAGATATTGATATGCTAAGTATAATAAAAGATTATTTAAAAGAAAAATATCAAAAACCAGGAAATGTTTATTTAGCACTAATACATAGACTAGATAGACCAGTTGGTGGAGTAATGGTATTTGCAAAAACATCAAAAGCAGCAACAAGGTTAAGTGAAGAAGTAAGAGAAAGGCAAATACAAAAAGAATATCTAGTTGTTGCAGATGGAAAATTTGAGAAAGAAAAAGGAGAACTTGAAGATTATCTTGTAAAAAATCAAAAAAATAATATTAGTAAAGTTGTAAAAGCAGGAGTAAAAAATGCAAAACTTGCAAAACTGGATTATGAAGTATTAAAGTACAATGAAGAGATAGATTTATCAGTTGTAAGAATTAAACTTCATACAGGAAGACACCATCAAATAAGAGTACAACTTAGCAATATTGGGCATAGTATATATGGGGATCAAAAGTATGGAACAAGAGGAAGACGGCAAACAAATTGCACTTTGGGCATATAAGCTCAGTTTTTGCCATCCAGTAACAAAAGAACAACTTACATTTAAGGATTTGCCAGAAATGAACGGAACGTGGAAAATAATGGAAGGCATAGAAATATAATCATTGTTAAATACTATCTGCATTTCTTGATAAAATTAATTCTATTATCATGAACGTTCCTTCAATATCGCATAAATCTATATTACAATATCTACCGCTTTGAATTCTAAATTTTAATTGGTGACTATATTTGTCACCGTTTTATTTTTTTTTAAGTTTTTATTTTAGATTATTCTAATATTTTATACTATCTTTGCTTTTTGAAATAATACTTTAATATATCAACAATATTATTTTATAAAATTAAATAAATCTTATACAAAATTAAAAAATACAAAATTTATAAATAAAAATTGCTTTGTTATAAAAAATCTATACAATTTCATTCATATAATTATAAAATTTAAGAGAAGAAAAAATTGATCTAAGGAGAAATCTATGAATGATAGATAATGTACTAGATAATATTTGTGAAAAAATCAATATAAAAATAAAGAATGAAATGCCAGAAGTAGATGAAGAAAGACTAGAAATTATAGATTACGGGCTAAGAATGATAATAGGAGAAATACCAAAACTTATAATAATGTTACTTATAGCATATATACTAGGGGTTTTACCTCTAACAATATTATCCTACGTAATACTTCTACCATACAGCATATTTGCAGGAGGAGCACATGCAAAAAGTCATATAGCTTGCATAATTGCAACACCTACAATATATTGTGGAGGAGTTATTCTAAGCCAAAACTTATTTCAAGAAGCAAGTGTAGCAAAATACATATTTACATTTGTAGTTTGGATATTTGGAATAATAATGTGCTTAATCTATGCACCTGCCGATACAGAAAATGTTCCAATTTTAAGGAAAAAAGAAAGAAAAGTAAAAAAGATTATGGCATGTATAATTCTAACAATAACTTTAGTAATATCGATTTTTCTAAACAATATAGTTATATCAAACATATTAGTATTTGGATGTTTGATACGCTCAATAATGATAACAAGACCTATGTACATAATATTCGGCAATAAATATGGTCATGAAGTATATGGGCAAAATTAACGATTAATATAAGATAAAAAAGCCGGCATTTATCTTGTGTTATATAAAATTTTACGAAAGAAAGGGGTTTTTTTATGGTAAAAACTTTAGTAAAAGTAGCAGAAAAAACTGCTAAATCAGCTAATGCATCTTGCTGGGTTTGGGGAGTGTTTCATCAACCAAAAATGCCAGCTGCATTAATAAAAAAAGATTAAAAAAATCACAATTGAAAAAATAAGATTAATATAATATTTCCTTAAATGATAGTGACAAGACTATCAAAATAATATAAAGTTACAAATATACATAAAAAAGAAGTACTTTTCTTAGATTAGTACTTCTTTTTTGCACAAATAAGAAGGTTGCTCTTTGCATAGGACAACCTTTTTCAATTAGCTAAATATTTCTAAATTTTGTATAAATAATTTTGCATTTTTATCAGTATGTAAATTTAAGTTAGTAGATTTGTTAAGTATCTTATTTACTTCCCAAAGACCAAGACCATGAGAACCTTCGTCAGTTTCTTTTGAAGTATATCCCTTTTCACGAATTCTATCAATATTTACATCTTTATTTGAATAACTATTTTTAACAGAAATTAAATATTTAGAAAACTTAGCATTGTTAAAAGGACCGAGTTACTTCAAAATATATTTCCTTTTCCTCTGAAAGTTTAGCAGCATCTATAGCATTATCTAAAAGAATACCTAAAATTCTTGTAAGTATATAAGGAGAAACTGGTATATCATTAAAATTAACACTAATATTAACATTAAAAGTAATGTTTTCTTGTTCAGCTAAATGGTATTTAGATGCAATCAAGCTGTATAGTGCTGGATCACTTATTAAAGTAGGGCTAAGTGCTGTAAGATTATTCAAGTTATCACATTCATGTTCAATTTCTGTATAATATTTCTTCAAACCTTCCATATCATTGTTTGTAATATATCCAGAAATAGATTGCATTATATTACAAAAGTCATGTTTTACAATTCTTAGATTATCATGTAAAAGCTTTAAAGTTTTATTATATAATTTAGCTTCTTCTAAAGATTGACTTGTTGCTTCAAGCTTAGTAGTTTTAAGTAAACTAAATATACTTATAAAGAAATATATAATTAAAGAAATAACACTAATTAAAGTTATGGAACTAGGAAGTAAATCTACATAAAATACAATAATATAGAATTGCATCGCAATTGCAATTATGGCAAAAACGAAATTTAATACTAATATAAATTTATTTTTCTTACTCATATTTTCTACAAAAGTAATATTAAGTTTATAATGTTTAATTAATCTATATACTAAGTATAATGATAAGTATATAAGTAAAACTATGCATAATCTTGTTATTGGAATAAGGGCAAGTTCTTCATAACTGAGATGTAATAAAATCATAAAAATCTTGCAAATGATAGTTTCAAATAATACATTAATTATTATAGGAATGAATTCTGCAAGCAATCCTTTTAAAAGATTACATTTAAATATAACGAGTATTAATATGATACCTAATACCATATTAATATATGTGCTAAAAGGTTTATCTAATAAACTATTAGATAAACCAGAAGCCAATGTTAGTGATAAAACATAAATTATAAATTGTTTTTTAGTATATTGTATATTTAATGCTTGAGTAAATAACAAAGCATATACTGATATTTCTATAAAAATAAAGGGGATTCCCCAAT
>CAYSKD010000126.1:0-3617 GCA_964431665.1 uncultured Clostridium sp. | reverse complement strand
CGCTACAACAATATATGGGCTCATCATTTTCATCCAATTTTGTTCCACATAAATTACTGTGATTGTCACAGCAAACATCAGTTGATTCTGTATTTTGTACATCGTCTACTTCATGACTACCTTTTGCATTATTTTTAATTGCTATAACAGTATATCCAACTATACCACTTACAAAAAATAATACAATAAGCGCTACCGCTATAAATGCTTTCCGGTGATTATACCATAAAGATCTCATAATAAAGTCCTCCTAATATTTTAAATTTATATATTCAAATAATACTTGCCCCCAAGCAAATATTAGTCAAGATAAAGTAATTACTAATCTTTTTTTCTTTACCTACTATATATATTATATCATATATTTGCTTATTTTTCAACATTTATGTCAAATTAATTTACTCTTTCAGTAATTTTTTTATATAAAAAAAATAAACCAATTCTAAACTGGTTTATTTTTATTATAATTATTCTTTTATTAATTTACATTGAACTACAAATCTACCATTTTTTCTTGAGTAATCACATGTAGATAATGTAAGGATTGTATCGTCTTTTGTAACAGTTTGATTAGTATCATAAATGCTCTTTGATTTTAATGTATTAACAAATTCAACAAATTCGTTTACTGTTTCAAAATTTGTATCTATATAGAAGAATCCAGTATCAGTAATATATGCGCTAAACACTTGCCATCTATAGTTACCATTTAAAGTAGACATTTCTATTATTTGATGCTCTTTAAAGAATTCTTCCTTCTTATAATTTAAAAGAGGTGTAAAATGATCATCAGTTTCTGTATTATGTCCATAGATAATAAAATGAGTAGCAGCTTCCATATTGTTTATATCGCATCTATAATCCATAAATGTTTCTCCCCATTTTGTATTGTTGTTATCTCTATCATTTCTTAAATATCTATCATTATTTTCTGACTGGAATACAGCAGTATCTATTGTTGTTCCTGGAACCTTTAGCCAAGCTATAGCATCAGAATAACTTTCATTTAAAGCTTTTACCTCATCTTTTAAATTACGTCCTTCTTCTGTTGATTCAACAACTTCTGCATTTATATCTCCAACTGGTGTTTCATCTCCAAGTCCAGCACTCTTTTTATTATTAAAATATGTTATACAACCAATAGTTATAAGTAAAACACCTAAAACAATTGCTGCTATGATAATTATTATTTTCTTTTTATTAGATTTTACTTCAAATTCCATTTCCACATTATCCCCCTTTATAATAGATGAGAGGGCATATAACTCATTATATAGGCCCTCATCTTAATTATTATTTACCTGTATTAGGATTTGCTACCCAATCACTAGGTTTATCATTGTTATTATCATTATTATTGCTAGTACTATTGTTGTTATTATCATTATTATTGCTAGTACTATTGTTGTTATTATTGTTGTTATTTTCTTCAGCTTTTTTAATTATTGAAAATTTATTACTTGTTACACTATTACATAAATTTCCTGCTGCATCTATTGCTGTACCACCAGCTATTTGTATATAGTTATTAGATGATACACTTCCTTGAACGTTACTTAAAGTTATTGTTCTTGTATTTCCACTACCAGATACTGATATGTTTGCACTAAATCCAACTAATTTTATTGAATTAGAAGTTAAATTTATTTTTGCAATTCCTATATCATCAGTATAATTAACTGTGTAAGTTACTGTACCTCCAGCATATATACTGCTAGGATTTGGTCCTGTTATTGTAGCAACTGGTGCAATTGTGTCTTTTGGCTCTTCAACTTTTTCAATAATTGAAAATTTATTACTTGTTACACTATTACATAAATTTCCTGCTGCATCTATTGCTGTACCACCAGCTATTTGTATATAGTTATTAGATGATACACTTCCTTGAACGTTACTTAAAGTTATTGTTCTTGTATTTCCACTACCAGATACTGATATGTTTGCACTAAATCCAACTAATTTTATTGAATTAGAAGTTAAATTTATTTTTGCAATTCCTATATCATCAGTGTAATTAACTGTATAAGTTACTGTACCTCCAGCATATATACTGCTAGGATTTGGTCCAGTTATTGTAGCAACTGGTGCTGTTGTATCAGATTGTGTTTTAGATATAATAGTAAAAGTTTGAGTATGTCCTGAATTTGCTAATTCACCATCTGCAGATGATGCAGTACCTCCAGCTATTTTAATTCTATTTTCATTACCAGAACCATCTGAATATATATTAGATAATGTAACAACTACACTTTGCTCTTCTCTGCCACTTTTATATTTTGCAAAAGAACTAAGTGATACTGTTGCGTTAAATCCAGTAAATCCTATACTTTGTTTAGATAACTGAATATAATTAACATCACCTGTATATGTAAGTGTAAAGCTTAAACTTCCACCTTCTTCAACTGTTCTAGTACTTAGTGCTGAAACCGACATTGCAACAAGAGATGCATCTACATTACTTGTAAATATATTTAATGTTAAACATAACATTACAATCGTAACTATTGCAAATGTTCTTTTTATATTTCTTACTTTATTCATTTTTTTCTCCTCCAATTTATTAACCTTACGATTATATTGTAACATATTTGACATAATATGTCAATAGTTTTTTTACAATATTTTAAATTTTTTTCTCTTTTTGCAATCTTTTTAAAGAAAAATAACTACATAATTTTGTAACAATTATCAAGATAAAAAATTAATCCTCTTTATATATAAATGAGGATTAATCTTTAAATATACATAAATTATAATTATTTATTCATTCCTAATTCTTGATCGAAATAATCATCTTTTACATTCATATTTGCTATTTGTGTATACATCATTGTTGAAGCAACATCAGTATGGCCTAATAATTCTTGTACTGTTTTTACTTCAGCACCATTTTGTAACATATGAACTGCAAAAGAATGTCTAATTGTATGTGGTGTAATATCTTTATCTATCTTAGCCTGTTCTTTATATTGCTTTAATATCTTCCAATATCCTTGTCTTGTCATTTTTTGACCATTAGTATTTATAAATAGAGACTTTTCTTCTTCTGTCCTTATAAGAAGAGGTCTTACTGTTTCTATATACTCTTTTAAACATTTTAAAGAACGATTACCTAAAGGAATATGCCTTTCAGAATTCTTTTTCTTTACTCTAATATATCCAGTATTTAAATTAACATCATCAATTCTTAAAGAAATAAGTTCAGTAACTCTTATCCCTGTAGCATATAATATTTCAAGCATAGCTTTATCTCTTTGACCTTTAAGTTCAGTCAAATCTGGTTGTTCCAACAATGTCTCTATCTCTTTAGAAGTAAGTATCATTGGTTCTTTTCTATCAACCTTTGGAGCCTCTATATCTTCTACAATATTATCCTTAGCAAGTTTTTTACCTACTAAATATCTATAAAAACTCTTTATAGATGCAGTACATCTAGAAATTGTTGAATTAGACTTACCGCATTCTTTTAAATATTCAATATATTCTTTCATATCATCTTTTGTTAGATTAAATATTTTTTTCCCTTTTTCTTCAAAATACTTATTGAATTGAACAACGTCTCTTTCATATGATGCAAGCGTATTTTGTGATGCTTGTCTTGATTTTAAATTTTCAAT
>CAYSKD010000125.1:0-3649 GCA_964431665.1 uncultured Clostridium sp. | reverse complement strand
ATATTATTTAATACTATTTGTTATTATATCTTCTATAACACTAATATTTAACTTATCTTTACTTGAAAAAGCAATAATCTTTTCTTTGGCAAATAATGTCTTAGTAATATTTAAAAGATAAGAGTCAATATTTGTTTTAGCAATTTTATCTGCTTTAGTAGCAACTATAGTAAAATCAATATTCTTGTCTAATAGCCATTCATACATAATTCTATCATTTTCAGTAGGTTTATGCCTTATATCAACTAAAAAGAAGATATGTGCAATATTTTCATTACTAGTTATATATTTATCTATTAATTTATTTGTATTTTCTTGTTCTTGCTTTGTCATCTTTGAAAAGCCATATCCTGGCAAATCAACAATATAAAATTCATTGTTTACGTTATAATAATTTATACTTTTTGTTTTGCCTGGATTTTGTCCAACTTTTGCAAGCTTTTTTTGATTGGCAAGTGAGTTTATAAAGGAAGATTTACCAACATTTGATTTACCAACCATTACAATTTGTTTTAAATTAGTATTAAGTATTTGTTTTATCGAAAAAGCAGAAGTTTCAAATCTAATATTTTTTAACATATCGTTAATCCTTTCAATATATAGTATATAAAATATATCTTATATATACCATCTTTAAAAATAATGGGCAATAACCCATTATTTTTTTCTTTCTATTTTTGTTAATCCACCCATATATGGAATCAATACCTCTGGGATATTAACACTGCCATCTTCATTTTGATTTAGTTCAAGTAAAGGTATAAGAATCCTTGGAGATGCAATAGCCGTATTATTTAGTGTAAAGCAAAATTTAGAGTTTCCATCCTTATCTTTGTATTTTATATTACTACGTCTTGATTGGAAATCATTAAATGAAGAACATGAATGAGTTTCACTATATTTGCCACGACTTGGCATCCATGCCTCAATATCATGTTTTCTTACTTGTCCAATTCCCATATCACCTGTACAAACTTTAACAACTCTATATGGTATTTTTAAATCTTGCATAATTTCCTCTGCATTATTTAATAAAAAGTCATGAAGTTCATATTGTTTATCAAAGTCTGCCTCGCACATTATAACTTGTTCAATTTTTGTAAATTGGTGTACTCTATAAAGACCACGAGTATCTTTTCCATAAGTGCCAGCTTCACGTCTATAGCAACTAGAATATCCACAATACATTTTTGGTAGTTCATCAGTACTTTCAAAAGTATCGCCACTATGATATGAAACAAGAGCAACCTCAGAAGTGCCGACAAGATATAAGTTATCTTCTGTTACTGCATAGGCTTGCTCACGTCCACCTGGGAAGTAACTTGTACCATACATAGGTGCCTCTTTAACAAGTGTTGGTACGCACATTGGTGTAAATCCTTTTTTTATTAATTTATCAATAACATATCTACAAAGTGCCATTTCAAGTAATACAGCTTCATTTTTTAGAAAATATGAACGAGAACCAGCAATTTTAACTCCTCTAGGAATATCAACTAAATCTAAATCTTCTGCAAGCTCAACATGGTCCTTTATTTTAAAATTAAAAGTTGGAATTTCGCCAACACGTTTTATTTCGACGTTGTCCTCATCAGTTTTTCCAATTGGTACTTCTGGAAGTGGTACTCCTGGTACTGTGTACATTAAAGCATCAAATTCTTCTTTTTTTGGAGCAAGACAATTTTCTAAATTTGTTATTTGCTCTTTTAACTCTTTAACTAAAGCAATATGCTCTTTTTTCTCGTCATTTGATAAAGTAGGTATAATTTGTGACTCTTTATTTCTTTTTTCTTTTAGTAAATCTAACTCTTTATTAGTTTTACGTATAGTCTCATCTAGTTCTAATAGATGGTCTATATCTACAGAAATTAATTTATCTTTAGCAGCTTTTTTTACAATTTCGCTGTTTTCTCTTATATATTTTATATCTAACATAGTAAACAACTCCTTAATAATATACGTTTATTATATTATAACTAAGGTAAAAAAACAAGCTTTTATGTAAAAGTTAAAAAAATTGTATGACTAATTACTCATAAATAAAAACTTTAATATTGATACAATATATTAATTTAATTGTCTTTTTACAAATTATATGTTACAATTATATACGAGGAAGTAAAAAATGAACAAAGAAATAGGAATATATATTCATATACCATTTTGTGTATCCAAATGTTATTATTGCGATTTTGTTTCGTATACAAATGAAAATAACATGATAGAAAGTTATATTAATGCACTATGTAAAGAAATACTTGACAATGCTGATATTTTAAGTGAATATAAAATAAAAAGTATATATTTTGGGGGAGGCACTCCATCTTTTATTGATAGTAAATATATAGTTAAAATAATGGATATACTTTCAATGTTTTCTATTAATGATATAGAAACAACAATTGAAATCAACCCTAACAGTATAACTTTAGAAAAACTATCTGCATATGCGTCTTGTGGTATAAACAGATTAAGTATAGGATTACAATCAACTTTTGATGATATATTAAAAAAAATAGGACGCGCTCATAAATATTGTGATTTTTTAGATACTTTAAGATTAGCAAAAAAAGTAGGATTTACTAACATTTCTATCGATTTAATATACCCTTTACCAGAATTAACATTAGAGCGCTTTAAAGAAAGTGTAAACACAGTTATGTCATTAAAAGATGAATATAATATAAAACACATATCAGTATATAATTTAGAAATTCATGAAAATACGAAATGAAGGATATATTTCTTTATGTGATGAGGATACAGAATATGAAATGAAAAATTACTTAGAAAATACTTTAGAAAATAATGGGTATATAAAATATGAAATATCTAATTTTGCAATTGATAATTTTTATTCTCATCACAATATTAATTATTGGAAGCAAGGCGAATATTTAGGCTTTGGGGTATGCTCCTCTAGTTTTATACTAGGTACTAGGTATAAAAATACTAATAATTTAAGTAAATACATAAATAATATATTAAATAATAAAGAAGTAATAGAAGAAAAGGTGCATTTAGATAAGCTTGATTTAATGAAAGAATATATCATTTTAAATTTACGCCTTATAAATGGTGTAAGCATAGCAGAATTTAATATAAAATTTAATACAGATATATTTAATATATTTGGAACTGAAATAAAGAAATTAAAAGATTTAAACCTTATATATATAGATGATGTAAAAAAGACCATTTATCTAACTAAGCGAGGCAGTGAAGTGGCAAATACTGTTTGGCAAGAGTTTATATAAAAAATTATATTAACAAATCTTGACACATAGTATTATAAACTGTATAATACGTTTTAAGAGGTGAGCTTTATGTCATTTAGTAAAAATAACGTATATTATATAAAAGCCATTGTTAATTTAAACGATATAAAAAATGTATTAAAAGAGAAAGAGTTTTACATTAAAAAAAGTTATTATATTTTAGAAATATATATGAAAAATAAAGATAGTTTAAATAAAATTATTAAATCAAAAAAAGACTTGAAAGATTATGTTTTGCTTTCTGATATAAATAATAAAATAAAACAACTAACTGTATTTAATAATAAAATTTTAAAATCAGATGTAAATAATATTCTTTTAACTAAACAAGTTTTAGAAAATCTAAATTATTTAGAAATATTTCATATTAA
>CAYSKD010000124.1:0-3661 GCA_964431665.1 uncultured Clostridium sp. | reverse complement strand
ATGTGGCCGTTCAACCTCTCAGTCCGGCTACTGATCGTCGCCTTGGTAGGCCTTTGCCCCACCAACTAGCTAATCAGCCGCAAGCTCATCTATCAGCGAATTGCTTCTTTCCCACTATTATCATGCGATAACTATGGCATATGCGGTATTAGCAATGATTTCTCACTGTTATTCCCCTCTGATAGGCAGATTTCTTACGTGTTACTCACCAGTCCGCCACTAACCGCTCCTCTTGCAAGCAAGAGGTTAAGTCCGTTCGACTTGCATGTCTTATGTGCGCCGCCAGCGTTTATCCTGAGCCAGGATCAAACTCTCAATTTATTTTTGAACATTAAACTTCGTTCTGCTATCTAAACATTACTCATTTTCTTGTTCGATTTTTTTTACTGAGTTCTTTCTTACTCATTTATTTCTTTTATTATTTTTATACTTCATATATGTCTTTTACATATATTTCCGCTTGGTCTCTTAAAGGATTTTTTGTTTACTTTTCAATGTACTTTTTTGCTCCCTCAATTACAGAGCTTTTTTATTATACATTTTTCATATTTAAATGTCAATAGTTTTTGTAAAAATTTTATGAAAAAATTTTTTTACAATTTAACAGCCTAAATTACAAAAAGTTCGCGCATGGAAGTAATATTTATTTTAGCAAAGTTCTGCAAAATTGAAGTTCTTCCTAGTAAAAATGATCCTAGTCAAATTGCGAAGCCAACAAAGAACAAGTATAAAATAAATATTATTTTCTGTTCTAGAGCATCTATAAATTTAAAGCTGTGAATTGTAACTTTTTTTGTTCTATATTATATTTTTTTAACATATTATTTTGTAAAAGGAGTTCACAAATTATGTTTGTATATAATATAAAAATCAGTTCTGGAAAAATTTTTAAATTAATTTTAAGCTTAATAGTTATTGTTGCCTTAGTTATAACTGGTATCGCAATATATAAAACCTTTGTAGGTAATAGCTCTTTAGAGCTTGATTCGGATGACATTTATACAATAACCTCAACAAATTACACAAATATTCTAAAAGCTGTACATGATAATCTTGATGATTATGTTGGTCAAAAGATTAGTTTTTCTGGTTATGTATATAGGGTTTATGACTTACAAGATGATGAGTTTGTTCTTGCTCGTGATATGGTTGTTAGTTCTGATTTTCAAACTTTAGTTGTTGGTTTCTTATGCCACAGTGATAATTCTATTTCTCTTAAAGATGGTACTTGGATTAGTATTGTTGGAGAAATAAAAAAAGGGTATTATCATGGAGATATACCCATTATAGATATTATTAAGCTTGAAGAAATATCTAAGCCTACTGATAATTATGTCTATCCTCCTGATGATACTTATATTCCCACATCTAGCTTATTATACAATAATCCTTAGAAGATTTTGTAAGAACTTCTGCACCGTTCCTTGGTAATAAGAATGGTATCTTCTATTCTTACTCCATAATTACCTGGTAAATATATGCCAGGTTCATTTGTAATTACCATTCCTGTCTTTAATACTTTTTCATTTTTTGAATATATTATTGGTTCTTCATGTATATCAAGTCCTACTCCATGTCCGAAGTGCATGGAGTAGTTCATAATCATGCATTTTAAAATTACACTCTACTATCTTAGATATTGTTTTTATTGTCGCTCCGTCCTCTATCTTTGATAATGCCATTATTTGATTTTCTAAAACTAGATTATATACTTCTTTTATGTATTCTTGAACAAAGTCAACAAATATTGTTCTTGTCATGTCTGAGCAATATCCTTTATATTTGCATCCCATATCAATTGTAATAATGTCTCCTGACTCAATTTTTCTATCTGTTGGTACTGCATGTGGCATAGATGAATTTATGCCTGATGCAACAATTGTATCAAAGCTTATTCCCTCTGCACCATTTTCTTTGAAATATTTTTCTATTTCATTTGCTATTTGCTTTTCTGTCATACCCTTTTTTATATATTTTAAAAGGTGTGAAAAACAATTATCTGTTATTTCGCATGCCTTTTTTATGTAGGATATTTCTTCTTCATCTTTGATTTGTCTTTGTTTTTCTACTATTCCTTCTGTTTCTACCAACGCATTTATTTTATATTTATGCATAAATTCTTTGTATTTTGCATAAGTTACATAGTTTTCTTCAAATCCAACATTTTCGCAAAACATAAAATAGTTTTCATAATCTACTGAGGATATATCTCTTACATTTGTAACTATTATTTCATCATCAATAGTTAATGTTCTCTTTACTTTTTCTAAATATCTATCATCTGTTATATATATATTTTCTCTTAAGGTTAAAAGTAAAATTCCTTCTGCCTCAATATTTGTTAAATATTTTATGTTTATTGGATTTGATATAATCATGCCTTGAATATTCTGTGATTTTAAATTATTTCTTACCCATCTTATCCTTTCATTCAATTGACTGTTTCCCCCTTTATTTAGATTAATACATTCCTAGAGTAAAAATCTTAGCTAGTGCAATAAATATATAATTAAATGGAACTAACATACTTATAAAACTTGCAATTACTATAAAAGGTCCAAATGGTATATATTCACTTGTTTTTTTTATTTTTGTTACAAGCAAGAATATACTTATTACTGCTGCAAATAGGAAAGACATAAGCGTTATAGTTATAATATTGGTAGCTCCAAAGTATAATCCTAATGCACCCATAAATTTAACATCTCCGAATCCCATCGCTTCTTTACCTGCAACTAATCCACCTATTAATGTTATTATTAAAAATACGCCACCTCCAATTAACATTCCGGAGAAGTGCTTTTGTCATAAGATTCATGCTGTAGAGTCCTGATAAAAATGCGAAAACTAGGCCTACTTCAAATATTGTTAAATTAAGTCTGTTCGGTATTATTTGGTATTTGTAATCAATAACTAATGCTATAATTAACATAGGCGTAAGTATTGTATACTTTATCAGTTCTAGATTTTGTAAAAATTGATTTTTTATTCCATATAATAAAAGCAGTGCTAAATAAATTACTATTGTTATTATCATTAATGGATAATTCACTTTAAATTCCTTAAAAATATCTTTTGATATGACTTTTTTATGGTCAGGCATTCTCTTTATACACCAAGTAGTTATTTGACTTGATATAATTCCTAATATGCAAAATAAAACATAATACAATATGTGTATATTATATATATACATGTTATTTTCCTCCGCTTCTTCTTTAGATATCTATTTATTATCATTTTTTCTAGTGGTCTCTTAATTTTGGTCATTAGCATATCTCTTTTATCTATTGGCTCTGTTAGTATTGAATACATTTTTACTCTGTTTGCACCTATTACATCTGTAAATATTTGATCTCCACATGTTGCTATTTGTTTTGTTTCTTTAATTCCTAATTCTTTTTGTGCTTTTAAAAATCCCACTTTTAATGGCTTTTTCGCAAAAGTTATATAAGGTATATCTAACTCTTTTGATACTTTTTCTACCTTTTCAACTTTATTTGTATTTGATAATATGTAAAATTTTATTCCTTCTTTTTTTAAGTTTTCACACCATTCTTTTGTTCCATCTAGAAGTCTTTTATCTAAGTCTATAAGAGTATTATCTACATCTAAAATAAGTGCTTTTATATCATTTTCTCTTAAAAAATCTATTGTTATT
>CAYSKD010000123.1:0-3694 GCA_964431665.1 uncultured Clostridium sp. | reverse complement strand
ATAAATTGTAAAAATTATTGACTTTTTAACTTATTAACTATATAATGATATTGTTAATAAGTAAGTGGCTTTTAGAAATTTAAAAAAGCGTTATTAATAATAAGGAGGAAATTTCTATGTATAACGATAACCTAAAACTTATAGTACTACCCAATTGCAAAGAATTTGGAAAAAAAGTAAATGATGCAATTAATAGTATACGGCAAACGAATCGCAATTATATAATTTCATCATGTATAACAAGATTTTCAAATGGTGAAGGTAAAGCAAAAATAGAAGATACTGTAAGAGACAAAGATGTATACATTATTTCTGATGTTGGAAATTACTCAGAAAAATATAACTTTCATGGGCGTGAACATTACACTTCTCCTGATGAACATTTGCAAGATATTAAAAGGGTTATATCTGCTATGTGTGGACATGCAGAAAGAATAACTCTTGTAATGCCACTGTTATATCAATCAAGGCAGCATAAAAGAAAAGGTAGGGAATCACTTGATTGTGCTATAGCCTTGCAAGAATTAGAAAGATTAGGCGTTAATATATTAATTACTTTTGATGCACATGATCCTAGTGTATCAAATGCAATTCCAAAATTACCTTTTGAAAATGTGTATCCAACTAATACAATAGTAAACGAATTAATAGAGCATGAAAAAGATGAGATAAAAGATATATTAGTTGTAAGCCCAGATATGGGAGCAATGGAAAGAGCAAGGCATTATGCAGATATATTACATAGTGATATAGGTGTATTTTATAAAAGAAGAGATGTAAGTAAAATCGTAAATGGTAAAAACCCTATAATTGAACATGTGTATATGGGTGCAGATGTTAAGGATAAAAATGTACTCGTTATAGATGATATGATTGCTTCAGGTGACTCAATGATTGAGGTAGCTTCTAAGTTAAAGCAAAGCGGCGCTAAAAATATATATCTTGCAGCAACTTTTGCACTTTTTACAGAAGGATCTGAAAAAATTATTGATGCATATAATAAAGGATATTTCGATAAGTTATACTCAACTAATGTATCATATGTCCCGGATGTTATAAAAAAAGAAAAGTGGTATGTTGATGTTGATTGTTCAATGCAACTTGCAAAAATAATTCATTCACTAAATAATAAGGAATCTATAGAAGATATACTTAATGAAAAATTACAAATAGCAGTTAAGTTAGAAGAAATGAGAAGAAACTGCAAAATTAAAACCTGAATAATACATTACTTTAAACATTCCAAATTTATACTATGTGTATATTGTTATCTTTGTTCTTACTGGTATAAGTTAATGTATAAAAATAATGTAATTAAAAATTATTAAATTTTAAGTAAAATAATAAGTTGTTTGTATAAAAGTTAAACTAGTATTAAAATATGTATTAATGTTTTAATACTAGTTTTTTATATCTTCATATTTTTTTCTATTATTATAAAAATCCAAAAATAAATCCACTAAAATAAAAAAATAAATTCGTTACTATTGAATAATTTTTTTTTAGATGTTAGAATATAGTTATTACAAAAGATAAATATAAATATCAATTCATATAGTTTAGGAAAGGAGTGTTTACATGGAAGACATTGATGTAAATAAAGAGGTAAATAAACTTGTTAAAAGTGCACATGAAGCAGAAATTGCATATCAAAATATGACTCAAGAACAAATAGATAAAATTGTAAAGAATATGTCAATTGCTGCAATTAATGCACATATGCCACTTGCAAAAATGGCTGTTGAAGAAACTAAAAGAGGAGTATATGAAGATAAAATCACAAAAAATATTTTCGCTTCAGAATATGTTTATCATAGTATAAAGTATCATAAAACTGTTGGCGTTATTGAGGAAAATGAATTAGAAGGATATGAAATGGTTGCAGAACCTATTGGAATAATTGCAGGGGTTACACCTGTTACTAATCCAACATCTACAACTATATATAAATCTTTGCTTGCTGTAAAAACTAGAAACCCTATTATATTTGGATTTCATCCATCAGCACAAAAATGTAGTAGTGAAGCAGCAAAAATTATACGTGATGCTGCAATTGAAGCTGGAGCTCCTAAGGCTTGTATTTCTTGGATAGAGCATCCATCACTTCAAGCAACAAATGCTCTTATGAATCATCCAGAAGTTAAATTAATACTTGCAACAGGAGGTTCTGGTATGGTTAAAGCTGCATATTCATGTGGCAAGCCAGCACTTGGAGTTGGACCTGGAAATGTTCCTTGTTATATTGAAAAAAGTGCTAAACTTAGAACTTCAGTATCTGATTTAATTCTTTCTAAAACTTTTGACAATGGTATGATTTGTGCATCAGAGCAATCAGTTATAGTAGATCAAGAAATTTCAAAAGAATTTGAAGACTTAATGAAAGAATATAAATGCTATTTCTTATCTGAAAAGGAAAAAGAAAAATTACAAAAATACGTAATACTAGAGGATAAGGGCACTTTAAAAATTAATCCTGCTATTGTAGGTCAAAGTGCATATACAATAGCAAAAAATGCTAATATTAATGTTTCAGAAGATACTAAAATACTTGTTACAAAACTTAAGGGCGTTGGTGATAAAGAACCATTATCTAAAGAAAAACTAAGCCCAATCCTTGCATATTATATTGTAAAAAACGAAGATGAAGCTTTAAAACTTGCCGATAGTTTATTAGTATATGGTGGACTTGGACATTCAGCTGTAATACATAGTGAGAATAAAGAGGCAATAAAAAAATTCGAGGATAAAATGAGGGCTGGAAGAATAATTATAAATTCTCCATCTACACATGGTGCAATAGGTGATATATATAACACAAATCTACCAGCATTGACACTTGGATGTGGCTCATTTGGAGGAAACTCAACTACTGCTAATGTCTCAACACAAAACCTTATAAATGTAAAAAGAGTAGCAAAAAGGAGGGTTAATATGCAATGGTTTAAGGTACCTAGTAAAATATTTTTTGAAAGAGGTTCTATACAATATTTAGAAGTTATGCGTGATATTTCAAGAGTATTTATTGTATGCGATCCTGCTATGGTAAAGCTTGGATATGTTGATAAAATATTATATTATTTAAGAAAAAGAAAAAATCATGTACACTGCGAAATATTTTCAGATGTTGAACCGGATCCATCTTTTGATACAATTAATAAAGGTGTAGCTATGATGAATAGCTTTAACCCAGATTGTATTATAGCACTTGGCGGTGGAAGTTCAATGGATGCTGCTAAGGGTATGTGGCTTTTATATGAACAACCTGATGTAAATCTTGGTGCTTTAAAAGAAAAATTTATGGATATTAGAAAGAGGATATATAAAATAGAGCAATTAGGTGAAAAAGCTAAACTTGTTGCAATTCCAACTACTAGTGGAACAGGTTCTGAAGCCACTTCTTTTGCTGTAATATCTGATAAAGTAAAGAATATGAAATATCCACTTGCAGATTATGCGCTTCTTCCAACAATTGCAATAGTTGATCCAGATTTAGTTTCTACTCTTCCAAAAACCGTAGTTGCTGATACTGGTATGGATGTTTTAACGCATGGAATCGAGGCTTATGTTTCTAATATGGCATCAGATTATACCGACGCTTTAGCAATAAAAGCTATAGAGCTTGTTTTTGAATATTTAGAAAGATCATATAAAGATCCAAACGATGCTTTAGCAAAAGAAAAAATGCATAATGCAA
>CAYSKD010000122.1:0-3708 GCA_964431665.1 uncultured Clostridium sp. | reverse complement strand
AAGCTGATGAAGGTTGGACAATTGTTACTGCTAGTTACAAGAAAGCAATAAGTGCAGTAAGAATTACTGTAGGTGAAGAATGTGACTATAATTACAATAATACCACCTCCTCTAATTCAACTGTAGAAAAGCTTAAGAAAACAACGACGATTACTCTTGCTGACGGTAACTTAGGGCTTGAGCAAAACTTCACTGTACGTGGCGCAAACAGCAATTGTACAGTTAAGGTAGTTTCACCTAGCGGAATGTATAAGCTTTCTAGTTCTTCTGATTGGGTTGGAAATGTCTTCATGGGTACCATTGAGGGACTTGGTGATGGTAATTATGAAAGCGTTATAATACGAGTTTTGTATGGTAGTGATGTAGTTGCTGAAAAGCAATTTACGTTTGACTATACTGATTAATATCTATATAAACACCCAGAGTTAATTTTCTCTGGGTGTTTTTTTACTTTTTTACTTGACATAAAAAGTAAAACATAGTATAATATAAATGAAAGATATAAAAAATATAAAAAATAATTTTTTTGTTATAGGTATATTTACCTTGAATATATATTAATTATATAACCAATTAAACACAAAATAATAATAAGGAGAGATATGCATGAAAAAGAAAATTAAGCGGATGATTATTCTTGTGGCTGTATTTTGTTTTAGTTGTAATATTATGCTTGTAAATGCAGAATTTAATGGTGGTGTACCTTTAAATTTCGTACCCAACTTTGAAAAAGAGTACGATATGAGCAATTGGCTTTTGTCTGCATCGTATGATTTAAATTTACGTGCATATGAAGATTTAAGTAAGCCAGCATATAAAGGTGAATTGATACTTGCAATTATGCGTTTATTTCAAGCTCCAACAAGTTACCAACCAATTGAAATAAGTGAAAATGAATTGGATAAGTTTTATGATAATTATACAATAGTTCCAAATTCATCACAAGAATCGCAATTAAAAGTAGCAGTAAAACTTGGAATGCTTACGGGAGAAAAATATAACGATATTTGGTACATGAATTTAGGAAATACTTTAACAAGGGCACAAACTGCAAAAATATTGGCAGTATTTATTAAGTATACTGAAGAATTTGAATATGAAGACTATAGTGGAAAATTTGATGATATTAGTGGACATTGGGCTGAAGAATATATAAAATACTGTTATGAGAGCGGTATAATGAAAGGAAAAGAATATAAAGTATTTGCTCCAGAGGAGCCTGTAACAAAAGAAGAAGTTATACAGATTTTGATAAATCTTATGGACAGAAATTCTATTTATTCTTGGCAAAATGTTGCATTAGCTATTAACCAAACATTTTGTGTTACTACAAAGTATGATAGTGTTAATCAACCTACTGTGCCTAAATTTACAACATCAAGTAATAAGCTAATAGTTTCTCAAAGACGTACGTATACGGCTATAGTGGATAGTGATATTACTATTACTTTAAATCATGATTCAAGTAGAAAAGTATCCGTAGAGGTTATTTCAGCAAATTACAATTTACCAGTATGCTGCAATATTGAAAATATAGTTACAAACGAAGGTGTTACTACAGTAGATATAAATGCATATAAGACGGGAGTTTCTTTACTTGAGTGTAAGTATACATATGGTAGTAGCTCAAATGAATATGTATATGTTCCCATATATGTTGTTGATAGGTTATCTAGTTATTATGAGCCTGTAAAAAAAATAAGTGTATATTGTGATACAGAGATTAAACTAGATGAGGGGGATACATATAATATTAGTAAGTATGTTAGTGTATATCCAAGCAGTGCAAGTAATACTGAAATATTTTATACATCACTTGATCCGTCTGTTGCAACAGTAGATTACTTAACAGGTCGTATAAAGGCTATTGATAAAGGAACTACGTATGTTTATGCTGTAGCTGAAGGGTATGAAACTCGTTTTAAGATTATAGTTTCAAGTCTAAGTTCAAACAATTCAAGTTATGATAAAATAACAAAAATTATTTTGGATGAAGATGAAGGAACATTTGAAGTTGGAGACACTTTTGATCTTAAAGAATATATTAGTGTAAAACCTTCTTATTATGATACAGATACTCTTACATATAGCTCAAATAATAAATCTGTTGCTACTGTGAGTAGTTCTGGTATTGTTAAAATGAAGAAAGAAGGAGAGGCAGTAATAACAATACGATCATATAGTGGCAAAAAAGCTAAATTCACTGTTTATGTATTAGAGGATGAATGGGTTGAAATATTACCAGATGATAATCCTATAGAGCCCGAACCAGATGATCTTATAGAATCAGATATTCCTGATGAATCATCATAAGATATTTCTACACATTATACTTCTACATTTGCATTAAGTAATATTTCTCTTAAAGTAGGAGAAAGTTATATAGAAAATGTGAATGATGTTAAATTATTTCTTCTAATGAAAGGCTGTAATAGTAGATAATAATGTTATAACTGCTATTGCTTCATGCGATGAATTGGTTGAAATAACAGCTATAAATAATTATGGTGATACATCTACACTTTTTGTGCAGGTTAATTAAAAATTTTAGGGGCTATCATTAATTTGATAGCTCTTTTTTCATATATAAATTGATAATAAAGAGCGATTATGTCAGTTGTAAATAAAAGAATATGAAATAAAAAGTGAATGTAGATATATAAATAGAAAGTATTATAATGCAATAAATATGAATATATTAAAAACAGAATTTAGCCATACTTAGCAAGAATTCCCAAACTTCTAAAGTAGTGGATGAACTGCGCCTTTGTATTGTAAAATTCTGAAATGTATGATATAATTATGCCTTGGAGTAATAAGATGAAAAAAGTAAGATTTTTTGATGCAACAACAACTATTTTACAGGGGATAGGATTTTTACTTATAGGTATTTTTATATTGATTGATAGAGAAACTTTTTTAAATTTGATAGTGCACGGAATATCAATTACCTTAGTATTAATTGCTTTAATTAATTCTGTAAAAAATATAATAATTAAAGAAAATAAGGCAATATTTGTTAATTTTTTATCTTCAATAGCAAATATATTAGCAGGGGCCTTTATTTGGTATAAACCTAATTTGTTTATATCGATATTTCCATTGTTATTTACTGCTTATTTATTTATAGATGCAATAATAAAGACAACTATTTTTGTATTATATAAAAGGAACAATATAGAAGGTAGGTTTGCAATATTAATTAGAAGTATAATAACATATATTTTTTCTATAATTATGTTGTTTTATCCCTTTATTAGAGATACCATTACATTTTTGTTAGCAGCTATATATTGTATTTTGCTTTCTATAACATACATCGTTTCTGCTGTAGAAAGCTATATTCCAATAAAAAAAATGAATAAAATAAAAAAGAAAATTAAAATAGCTCTTCCTATATTTATAGCTGCCTTTATTCCTTATAGAGTTTTAAAAGAAATAAATGAAGCATTTAAGCCTTATAGAAAGAATAAGATTGTTGAAATAGAAAAGGAAAATATAGAACCAGATATTGAAGTATTAGTACATTTAAAGAAGGGATTAATAGCTTCATTTGGTCATGTAGATCTTTATTATAATGGTAAAGTTATATCATATGGCTCATATGATGAGGCTAATGTTATCTTAAGCTCATCTATTGGAGATGGGGTTTTATTTGAATGTGATAAAGAAAAAACAGAGACTTCGAAATAGTAGTCTCTGTTTTTT
>CAYSKD010000121.1:0-3737 GCA_964431665.1 uncultured Clostridium sp. | reverse complement strand
TATTTCATTCATAAAATTACCCCTCTTCCTATTTATATTTTACTATACATTTTATCAATTATCAATAGATTTTTTAACTAAACTTTATAATAAATCATATTTTTTGTTACTACTTTAAAAAATAAGAAACATCTATCTTATCTATCTATTCTAAATAAATTCATATCTTTAGTATAAAGCCCTTTTACAGCATTTTTTAACATATTTGCACCTATTACCGAATAAAGTATTCCATTTGTACCAAGCCCTATATTACAAAAACAATTAGGCATATTAGGCATTTCATCGATTATAGGTAAAGAATCTTTTGATGTAACTTGAGTTGCATTAAAACAATAATCCGTTTGAATATTCTCTACATTATATAATGTTTTTTGCAAAATATTAGTAAGTCTTTTATATCTATCTTGTGCAACAGAGTTTAAATATCTAGAATCATTAAACCTATCTGATAATTTTACGTCTTCCCCTCCAAATATTATTCTTCCATTTGTATCAAATCTTAAATAATGATATGGTTCTAAATTATCTCTAGCAGTAAAAGAAGTATCAAAATTTTTTAATTCTTTTAATGGTTTAGATACTATAGTAAATGTTTTATATAATTCAACCGGTGCTCTATTAAAGTGTTTTAATGTTTCAAATCCTGAAGAAAATATAACACTAGAAGATACTATCTTAAATTTATTATTAGTTGTAGAAAGTACTCCATCAATTAATGGCTTTATGTCATCAATTCTAGTATTTTCATAAACCTCTACATTTTGCATATCATTAAGTTCCTCAAAAAGTGCTTGAGTAAAAAGATAAGGGTTCATAATAGCACTTGCTCCTTTAGTAAGAATTCCACTATTTAAATTTAGCATACTATGTGAATCTATAAAATATGAATTAAATCCGGCATTTTTTCTATATGTATATTCCTTTGACATAGAACCTTTTTGCATAAATTTATTGGTATAATATATTGAGTCTTGTCTCTTAAAACCAGTATTTTTACTCAAACTTTTATCTATTTTTTCTAACTTATCAATTGCATCTAAGCATAAACTATACATTCTTTTTGTAGAATTAGCACCTAAAATTTTTTCTAATTTATACATATCAATATCTAATTGATATTCTAATGCTGCACTTGCAGCACTAGTAGAGCCATATCCCACTATATTTTTTTCTGCTACAATTATATTTGCTCCTTCTTTTGCTAAGAAATATGCAGTTATAGCACCTGTAATTCCACCACCTATAACTAAAACATCACAATTTGTATCATGTGTTAGATATGGATACGTTTTTTCAATTTTTGATTTTTTTTGCCAATATAAATTTCCATTTGTTAATTGCAAAAATCTCACCTCTTTATATATATTTTGCTTTTTATTTTATATTTTATACCATTTATATCCATCTTTATTTAATAATTTAATTAATATATTTTTTTTATTTACACAAAATAATAATGAGGTGAAAAAAATGCGAATAACAAAAAAACAATTATTTATAATGTATGGTACAATGCTTCTTTTGATACTTTTTTCTACAATATTTGGTTATAGTGATAATAATTACAAACCTAAATATGGATTAACTACAGCAAATGTAAATTTAAGGCTCTCAGCAAATTTAGAAACCTCAAGTATAGTAAAAGTTATACCTAAAAATACCAATTTAAAAATTGTTGGAGATATTAATGATTATTATATAATACAAACTAAAAATAACGAAATAGGCTTAGTTTCTAAATCATATATAAAACTTGAGGGAAATGCTTTAGAAGATGCTTTAGTTTATGAAAGCTTAACTAAATACTATGCTACGATAAACAGTAATAACACAAACTTAAGAGGAGGTCCTTCAACAAGTTTTAAATCTTATGCAAAACTTGCAAAAGGAGATATTGTAGAAGTTATTGGTAAAATTAATGATTGGAATTTAGTTATAACAGTTACAAATAAAGTGGGTATGATTAGACAAGATTTAATAACTAAAAGTACAGCCTCTGGCGAACCAATAACCAACAATAATAATGATAATAACACAATAACACAAACAACAACTAATGATAATATTGAACTTATATTAGATTTAATAAATAAAGCAAGAAAAGAAAATAATTTAAATCTTCTAACACTTGATAGTGCTCTTACAAAAGTTGCTCAAACTAAAGCAAATGATATGGTAGAAAATGATTATTTTGCACATAACTCACCAATATATGGTTCACCTTTTGAAATGATGCAAAGTATGGCAATATCTTACCAATCAGCTGGTGAAAATATTGCTGGAAACCCAAGTATAGAAGACGGTGTTAATTCTTGGATAAATTCACAAACACATAGTAAAAATATATTATCTACAAAATACAACTATATTGGAATAGGAGTAGAAAAAAGCAATACCTACGGTTATATTATTGTTGCTATGTTTATTGAGAAATAACTACAGCACAAGTAGTTATTTCTCAATTTTATAACTATAAACATAGCTATACAAATTGTATTGCAAACTATTTTAATTATATATAATATTTTTTATCCCTTTAATTCTATTCTTTGTTGTAGTATATCCTTGAGTAGCTATTCTACCTGTCTTACTTCCATCTAACAGACTAACATCATCGGTATACAAATCAATCAAATAATCAGCACTATTTAATTCTCTTTCATTTATTTGATGATTCATTATATCAAATGATTTTAATGTAATAGAAACAATATTTGAACAATATGTATTACAATTATCTTTCTTACTAAAGTCTACAGCAATTACTTTTTGTGCTCCCATTTTTCTTAATATACTTACAGGTGTATTTACTCTAACACCACCATCTACTAAAGTTTTGCCATCTAAAAGCTTAGGTTCAAATACTGCTGGAAAACTACAGCTTGCTCTAACTATAGCTGCTATATTTCCACTATATTTATATGATGGTATATCATCAAACTCACCAATTCTTTTATCTTCCATTTCATCTATACATCTATTTAAATAATAGATAATTTCACCTGTATTTAAATCAACTGTAGGAATAGCTATAGGCATAGAAATATCTGATATATCTTTTATTTTTTTATTAGTACAAAAATTTCTTATAATATTTTCTAATTTATCACCCTTAGCCAATCCTTTTATTTTAAGTTTGCCTGTAAATAGTGTATTTAAAACTTTAAAAGGTAGCATTTTATCATAATCAGTTATTTGAGTACAATACATATTAAACATATGCAATATATTATATGGACTATATCCACAAGCATAAAGAGTAGCTATTATACTTGCACTACTTGTTCCAGATATATAATCAATTTTTATGTTTTCTTCTTTTAAAGCTTGTAAAACTCCTATATGTGCTGCGCCTTTTGCACCTCCACCACTTAATGCAAGTCCAAGTTTCAAAAAGACACCCCCTTACTATATAATTAGTATATTCTACAGTTGTGTCTTTTGTTACTGTACGTTAATAACATATTAGTACATTACACCACTATCATCTATAATGGAGCAAGATAACAACATTTAAATCTACTGCTTTCTTTTATTGTATTTCAAATCCATTTTCTACTTCCTTTAATGTGACATTAGACTTTAGAGAAACTAGAGGGCGGAACCCCAAATCGCTGCTGTAGGAGAGGTTGCTCAAGCCAGCGCTATAGTTCACGCCCATCAAGAGGCCAGCGCCTTCAGCAGAAGGGGAAGCCACCCACATACCATAGGCTTTAGACCCATCTTCTATTGAA
>CAYSKD010000120.1:0-3739 GCA_964431665.1 uncultured Clostridium sp. | reverse complement strand
ATCTTGATATTTTGATAATCTAAAAAAATAACTTTCTTCCCTAACAAGGTCAACATCTCTATGACAATCAGGACATTTTCCATCTACAAGTTGAGTTTCTGTCCAAAATGATTCACAAGGAGTACAATATAGCCCTTCATAAGAGTCTAAATATATATCACCTTGATCATATAACTTTTGAAATATCTTTTGAACAGCCTCTTTATGTTCAACATCTGTAGTTCTAATATATTTATCATAACTAATTCCTAATGTTTTCCACAATTCTTTAACATCTGCTACAATATTATCCACATATTCCTTTGGCGATTTATTCGCTTCTTTAGCTTTTCTTTCAACTTTTTGTCCATGTTCATCTGTACCAGTCATAAAAAATACGTCATAACCTCTAAGTCTTTTATATCTAGCTATACTATCAGCAACTATTGTACAATAACAGGTACCCACATGAAAATTACCGCTTGGATAATATATTGGAGTAGTTATATAATATTTTTTATCATTGTACTTTTCCATTTTCATCATCCTTTCCTAACACATATACAACGGCCATTGCAATAGCTGTCTCATTTATATGTGAAATGCTTACATCTATTGTAATTTTTAATTTTTTTATCAAATCTGCTATGTCATTATTTAAAATATTAACCCTTGGTCTTCTATTTAATTCTTCAATATTTTCAATCTCTAAATCTAAAAAGTTCATATTAACATTATTTTCTGTAAGTATTTTAGAAATAGCCTTATATATTGCCTCTTTAGCTGCAAATCTACCAGCATATCTTTGATATTTCATATTACATTTTATACTATCAATATCTTTAATTTCACTTAATGTAAATACGTTTTCTTTAAATCCTTTTGTATTTTCAACCGCATCTTGTATCCTATCAACTTCAATTATATCTGTACCACAAAAAATTTGCATCACTTTCGTCCTTTCATATAATGTTATCTATTTTATTTTCTAATTTATGCTTTATCCATCTACTAACTAAATATATTGGATAGCTACTAATTGATAGTATCATCATAGCAAATATTACTGGCGCTAGCCAATGCTCTCTAAAATTAAATAAATTAGTAAGTAAAGATATTCCACTAAATGTTATATTTACAATGTATGTAAGCATAATAATTACATTTAATCTTTCTTGACCAGAATCTCTAACAAAGTCATAATATTCCAAATATTCTTTATGCACTTCTTCAAACAAATTTTTTAAATCAAAGGCTTTTATCCAGTTTTGCCATATATCCATACCATTTTCAGAGTTAGTTATTTGGCTAAACCAACTAAAGTGAGTAAATTTTGTAAATTTATTCGTTAGTTTTCTAGCCATAGATTTATCTTTCTTTAATAATTCTTGAGAAAAGTTTATAAGCATTATTCTCTGATAAAAAGCAAGTAATAATACATATAGATATTTCTTCTCAAAATTATATGGCATTTTAGTGATATTGTATTTTTCCTTATCTGATACAAGTACAACGCCACTTTCTTTTGAAAATCCAAACATAGAATATTGCCATCTTGAATACATATTATCTTCTAAATTTTTACATTTGTCATTAAATATTGCACTACTTTTACTACTAATTACATATTGAAATTTTAAGAAGTCATTTTTAATATCTTTAAAATCCTCTTGTTTTTCCCATTCTTTAACACACGCATATGAATAGGTAAACATTTTATCATAATATATTTTTTCCATATCGCTAGTTTCAAAACCAGAAACCAATGATTTTATAAATAAAGTAATATCTTCTATTCTATCTATATTTCTAGCTTTTATATTTGATATCTTGTTAACATCTTGAGTTGCTCTAGGTGTAAGAGTTCTAAAACTATAATTAAAATCTAATAATTTATTAAAGTCTATATATTCACCAGACTCATCTATTTGTGTTTTTATATTTAAAAAACATATTCCATCCTTAAAACATATTAAACTAATACTAGATATGTCAAAGTCAATAGTTCCGAAATTTCTTTGATGCTTTTATACTTCCTGTTTTTATATTAGATAATTGATACTCAAATGTTACACATGAAAGCCTACTTGCAATTAAAACTTTTTTATTAAAGTTCATATTTAAAAATTGTTTTTCATATTGTTTATTCCAAAACAAAGTTGGAAACAAAAAACGTTTCATATATGGTAAAAAGAAATCATATGATTCTTTATCTTTTTCATAACTATGTATATTTAAATTCCATTTTTTATCTTGCTTTAAAATAGATGCAATAAATGCATTATAGTCTTTGTCTTCTACAACAAAAGGATAAATAAAATGTGTATATTGATACTTTACATTTAATGGCATATAACCACCTCTTATGTATATAATTTTACAACAATAGTATACAAAAAGCAAGTATTTTTATTTCTTTTAAAGTGCAATTTATCAATAAACAATATATGATGTATTACTAAAAAAATTAAAGGCAATAAAAAACATATTACCTTTAATTTCCTTATAGCATATCTTCAATATCCTTAGCTATATTTTTAATTTTTGTTTTAGAGTCATCACTTAACTCTTTTATATCTGTTTTTCCTTCACTTTTTATTATATTTTCTATTTCATCTAATTTTGAGTTTATTGCAGTCTTTGTTTCATCAGTTATTTTATAACCTTCTGCCGTTATCTTAGTAGTTATTTTTTTCATATATTCAGCTGGTACTTCAATTAACTTACCATCTATAGTTATTCCATTTTTGACTCTTTCATAAAGTTCCTTTGTATTAGCATCTACTATGTTAATTGTATCTTCTAATACATTATCATTTTGACTAGTTGACTGATAAATATTTGTATTAATATCATCATTACTGTCATTATTATTTCCCATAAAGAATATTAATATTATAACAATAACAAGAATTATTCCTATTATCCAAATAACTACTTTACTAGAATTATCACCATTATTTTCACTCATTTTACTCATACTCCTTTTTAATTATATTATTTGTATTATTTAAATAATTATACAAAAAATTATTTTAATAATTTTTACATATTATAAATATTATCAATAATAATTTAAACGTTACTCGTATTCCATATACAAGTTATAATTACATTGAAGAACGAAATTAAGGTTAAATGATCCACTAATTATACATAATATTTGTATATGTATATATTTACTAAAAAGTCAAGTTGTAAACTCGAACCGATACTTAGATAATTTTTTAAAAGTTTTATTAATAAACATAACTGACTAATAGTTATTATTCACGGGGACGTCACCATTCATAGTGCAGATAAATCATAAAATTTATTTACAAAAAGGTTAAATAAAAAAGTAAATTCTAGTTTGAAATGAAAGATTAAATGCAAGTTTGAAATAATTTTGGAAGATATGACCAAATGAAAAAAACACCTAAAAATTAAAAAATAAAAGTAGAAAATATGTCTGTGCAAGACTAAATTCTAGATTTTAATCAAAACTAAAATTTACTTTTGCATTTAAATTTATTCACAAAAATACTTATTTGGTATTGCAAATGCATTCAAATAATGTTATAATAATATCTAGTTGCAACGGGGTGTAGCTCAGTTGGTAGAGCGCGTGGTTTGGGACCATGAGGTCGCAGGTTCGGGTCCTGTCACTCCGACCAAAAGAAAATAATTGCTAAAAGGCTTGAAATCACTAAGTTTCAGGTCTTCTATTTTGCCTAATTTTTAGCATTTTTTAAAGTGTGTTTGAGAGTGTCTGTGAAAG
>CAYSKD010000119.1:0-3798 GCA_964431665.1 uncultured Clostridium sp. | reverse complement strand
TTAGTTTTTATACATTTCAATCTTTATCGTATGTAATAGATGTATATAGAAAAAATTTAAAGGCTCAGAAGAATATTATAATACTTGGTACATATATATCTTTATTCCCTCAATTAATTGCAGGACCTATAGTAAGATACTCAGATATTGAGAAAGAATTAGTATATAAAAAATTTTCGGTAAATAAATTTTATAATGGGTTGAAGCGATTTATAATTGGATTAGGTAAGAAAGTAATTATTTCAAATAATGTTGCCTTTATTGCTGATACAATACTTGATAGTTCTTTTTTATGTGAATATGGTTTCTTTATAGCAGTTATAGGTATACTTTCATATACTATGCAAATATATTTTGACTTTTCAGGATATAGTGATATGGCTATAGGATTAGGAAAAATGTTTGGATTTGAATTTATGGAAAACTTTAATTATCCATATATTTCTAAAAGTATTACAGAATTTTGGCGTAGATGGCATATCTCTCTTTCATCTTGGTTTAGGGATTATGTATATATACCTCTTGGTGGAAATAGAGTGAATAAGTTAAGATGGTTATTAAATATATTGATTGTATGGCTTTTGACGGGTCTTTGGCATGGTGCCAGTTGGAATTTTGTGTTGTGGGGAGCGTTTTATGGTATACTATTAGTGATTGAAAAACTAATATTGGGTAAGTTTATTAAAAAGTTTCCAAAGTTTATTCAATGGCTTTATACATTTATATTGGTAAATATAGGTTGGGCTATTTTTAGGACTGAAGGTACAGATAATATAATAAGTCTATTTTCAATTTTAACAAGTGTTAATCATAATAATGTATTATTTTTTATTAGAGAAAATTATGTATTAATAAATTATATACCTTATTTAGTTTTGGCTATTATACTATCAACACCGTTAGTAAAAAATGTATATACAAATTTAGTAAAGAAAAATAAGATATATAATATTATTTTTGACTTATTAATATTGATAATTTTTATTACTTGTGTTAATTTTATAGTAACATCAAGTTATAATCCATTTATATATTTTAGATTTTAAGTTGTTAAGGAGGAAAATGATATGAAAGTAGCAGTAGCAGGAACAGGATATGTAGGACTAGTAACAGGAGTAGCACTTGCAAATATTGGACATAATGTTACTTGTGTTGACGTTGACAAAGAAAAAATTAAAAAGATGCAAAAAGGAATTAGTCCAATATATGAACAAGGGTTAGAAGAACTAATGCAAAAAAATAAAGAAAGATTATCATATACGACTGATTATAAAATAGCTTATAAAGATGCAGAAGTTATAATAATTGGCGTAGGAACACCAGAAAGAATAGATGGATCCGCTAATTTAGACTATGTTTATAGTGTTTGTAAACAAATAGCAGAATCTGTAGAAGTTGATTGTGTTGTAGTAGTAAAATCTACGGTGCCAATTGGTACAAATGATGAGGTAGAAAAATTCTTAAAAGAAAATATAAAAAATAATGTAAATATTAATGTAGCAAGCAATCCAGAATTTCTATCACAAGGAACCGCAGTAAGAGATACATTATTTGCATCAAGAATTGTAGTAGGTGTAGAATGTTTTGAAGCAAAAGAAACACTTACAAAAATGTATGAGCCACTAACTAAAGAACCATATAATGTACCATTTTTAGTTACTAATAGACGAAGTGCTGAGATGATAAAATATGCTTCAAATGACTTTTTAGCTCTTAAAATATCATATATAAATGAAATAGCAAATTTATGTGAGAAATTAGGAGCGGATATCGAAGATGTTACAAAAGGAATGGGATTTGATCAAAGGATTGGTAGTAAATTTTTAAAAGCAGGAATTGGATATGGAGGTAGCTGTTTTCCGAAAGATACAAAAGCTCTTCACTGGTTAAGTATAGCAGAAGGAGTAGAATTAAAAACAGTAAAGGCTTGTATAGAAGTTAATAAACAGCAAAAAATTAAATTATACGAAAAATTACGAGAAGATATAAAAGATTTAGTGAATAAAAATATAGCAGTATTAGGATTAACATTTAAACCTGGTACAGATGATTTAAGAGAAGCACCATCCATCGATAACATTGAATTATTATTAGATGCTGGAGCCAATGTTAGAGCTTATGATCCAATTTCAATCGAAAGTTTTAAGAAAAAAATAAATTACAAGTTGGAAGAAGATGGTAATCAAGGTACTATAGAATATTTTACAAATATAGATGAAGCAATAAAAAATGCTGATGCTACACTTATTATGACTGAATGGCCAGAAATTAAGCAATATAATATTTCAAATTATAAAAAGTTAATGAAAATTCCAAGAGTTTATGATGGAAGAAATTGTTATAATTTAAAAGAAACTGGAGATATTATATATAAATCAATTGGTAGATAAAGAGTTATAAAAAGGACGGATATTATGAGAATAAAAAAGAAGAAGATTAATAAAAAGGATATATCTTTACTTACAATTATTTTATTAGTATTAATTGTAATAATATTTCTAATGATATATTTAATGAGTTATTTTCTTTTTTTTGATGATAATAGAAAAACAAATAATATAATAAAGCCAAAAGATTATACACAATATTATAGTGAAATAGTAGCAACAAATAAGGATGCTAAAATATATGAATTAATTAATGGAAAATATATAGATATGGGAGTTATATATAAAGATACAAAATTAAAATTAGAAAATGTGGTGGATAAAACATCAGAATATTTTAAAATCAAAGATTTAAATGGACAATATTATATTAAATATTCAGATATTTGTAAAAGCAAATCATATTATAATATTAATGATAGATATAATAATTATATTCCATTTAATAAGAATATTATTACTAATAATATAACTACATTTTATAATGAAAATGGTAAGATGTACACTATTAATGAATCGTTTAATTTACCAATAATAATAGATGAAGAAGATAAATACTATATTGAATATAACGATATGTTATTGTATATTATGAAAGAAGATATTAAAAGTATAGTTGACAACAACAATACAGAAGAACAAAATACAAAAGGAGTACCAGTTCTTAATTATCATTTTGTCTATATTCCAGAAGAAGAAGAATGTAACCAGGAAATATGTCATACAGAAGAACAATTTAGGATGCATTTATCATATATAAAAGATAATGGATATTTTACACCAACGATGAAAGAATTGGAAATGTATATTGACGGGAAAATACAATTACCTAAAAGTGTTATGATTACAATAGATGATGGAAGAAATGTAAATATAGCTACAAAGATTCTTGAAGAATACCAGTTAAATGCCACTGCATTTATAGTTACTTCAAGATTCAATATTGAAAAAGATTTTATAAAATCGAATTATGTTGAGTTACAATCACACTCTCACAATTTGCATAATGCAGGAACTTGTCCACCAGGCTATGGGCAAGGGGGAGGACTAACTTGTTTAAATGACGAAGAAATTTTAAATGATTTAGCTGAATCAAGAAAGGCACTAAATGGTGCTACAGCATTTTGTTATCCATTTTTTGAATATAACTCTCACTCAATAGAGCTATTAAAAAAAGCAGGTTTTACAATAGCTTTTGCTGGCGAATATGCAGGAGGACAAACACAAGCAACAGTTGGTATGGATAAATTTAGAATACCTAGATGGGTAATAGTAACTTATACTACTATGTCAACTTTTATAAGCTATGTAAGTGGTAGCGTTTAAGAATAGATAAATTACAAAAGTTATGTTTAAATTTATTAACTTTGATAATAAACAAAATGAATTAAGATGGAAATACAAAATAGTG
>CAYSKD010000118.1:0-3801 GCA_964431665.1 uncultured Clostridium sp. | reverse complement strand
CCAATTAGATTTTGAAATGGCTTTTGCAACACAAGATGATGTTTTAGAAGTATTAGAGAAAGTAGTTGGATCAACTTTTAAAGAATTAACTACAAAGCAGGTAAGCAATGCACCATTTAGAAGAATTACATATAAAGAGGCAATGGATAAATATGGAACAGATAAACCAGATTTAAGGAATCCTCTTGAAATTAGCGATGTAACAGATGCTTTTAAAAATACAGACTTTAGGGTGTTTAAAGATAAAACAATAAAATGTATCAAAATAGATGCAAAATCTATTACAAGAAGATTTTTTGATCAGATGGTAGACTTTGCAATAAGTGAGTTAGGACTTAAAGGACTTGCATGGATAAAATATGATGTGGAAAATGATAAAGAAAATATATCTGGTACTATTTCTAGATTTATAACTGATGATGTATTAAATACTTTAAAAGAAAAAATAGATTTAAAACCAGGAGAAGCTATCTTCTTTATAGCTGATGAATATATGAAAGCATGTAAAGATGCAGGAGATATACGAATAGAGCTTGGAAATCGTTTAGATATAATTGATAAAAGCAAATATGAATTATGTTTTATAGTAGACTTTCCAATGTATGAATTAGATGATGATGGTAAAATAGCATTTAATCATAATCCATTTTCTATGCCAGTTGGTGGTATGGATGCACTTCTTAATATGAATCCACTAGATATTGTTGCACATCAATTTGATTTAGTCTGCAATGGATATGAAATAGCATCAGGTGCCGTAAGAAATCATGATACAAATATTATGATAAAAGCATTTGAAATAGCTGGTTATACAGAAGAAGAGGTAGAAACTAAATTTTCATCTTTATTTAATGCATTTAAATATGGTGCGCCACCTCATGCTGGAGCAGCACCAGGAATTGATAGGCTTGTAATGCTACTTCTTGAGGAAAATAATATACGTGAAGTAATTGCATTCCCTAAAAATAGTAAAGCACGTGATGTATTGATGAAAGCTCCGTCAGCTGTATCTAAAAAGCAACTTAATGATGTACATATTGCTGTTATTGAAAAATAATAAAAAGTAATTATAAAAGTTATTATTATATAACAAACATAAGATAGAAAGTAGGTTAAAAAATGAAAATATCTATAATTGGGCTTGGAGCATATGCTATAGCTTTAGCTAAAGTTTTTTATAGAAACGATAATAAAGTAGTAATGTATTCTAAGTTTAGTGATGAAATTGATAGTGTACTTTTAAAAAGAGAAAACACCAAAGTATTGCCTAACGTAAAGATACCAGAAGACATAAAGTTAACAAATGATTTAAAAGAGTGTGTAAATGATGCTAAAGTTATAGTTTTAGCAGTTCCAGTTAGTGCACTTAGGGATATATCAAAAGAGTTAAAACTATATATACAAGAGTCGCAAGTATTATGTTTGGTTTCTAAAGGAATTGAAAGCGGAAGCAATAAACTAATAAGTCAAGTGGTTTATGAAGAAACAAATTCAGAAAATATTTGTATGTTATCCGGCCCTTCATTTGCAGAAGAAATTGCATTAGATAGTGAAATAGGATTTGTTGTAGCTTCAAGCTCACAAATGGCAAATATGGCAGTAAAAGTTTGTTTAGAAAACGATAAGATAGTTGTTAATACTAGTTATGATATCATTGGTACTCAAATTTGTGCAGCTACAAAAAACGTATTTGCAATTTTAATGGGAATTCTAGACACACAAAATAAAAGCGCTTCATGTAAAGCTGCTGTACTTACATGCTTAGTAAATGATTTAAGAAAGATTGTTGAAGTGCTAGGCGGAAAAGGGCACACGGTATATTCTTATGCTGGAATTGGTGATTTAGTACTTACATGTATTAGTCCAAAAAGTAGAAATTATACTTTAGGAAGGCATTTAGGTAGAGGCCTTGATATTGATACTGCTCTAAAAAATATGAAAGTAAAGACAGTTGAAGGACTATATACTTTAGATTCTTTATTAAAGCTTTTAGAACAAAAACAAATAACAATAAAATCTTTAAATTTGTTATATAATATAATTTATAAAAAAGAGAGGGTTGATGATATATTAAGATATATCAAGTATTAGTAATTAACTTGTTAATTAATGGAGCGAAAATTAAATGAATAAAGAAGATATTTTAAATCAAATTAAACAGGATGCATTAAATAATCATGTACCAATTTTACAAGATATTTCATTAGATTTAATTTTATTAGTATTAAAATTAAAAAGACCAAATACTATTCTTGAAATTGGAAGTGCTGTTGGATATTCTGCAATACATTTTTCTAAATATTTATTTGGTGATCATCCTAAAATTACAACTATAGAAAAAAATATGAATATGTATAATATTGCAAATAATAATATATCTAATATGAAATTAGATGATAAAATTGAAATTATTAATGCAGATGCAACTACTTATCTAAAGACAATAGAGGAGAGTAACTTGTATGATGTAGTGTTTATAGATGCTGCTAAGGGTCAGTATTTAATTTTCTTAGAAGAAGCTATAAGATTAGTAAAAAATGGTGGAATTATTATTGCAGATAATGTATACTTTAAAGGAAGAGTATTATCTGGATATAACGAACATAGACATAGGACTGCAACTAATAGATTACGAGAATATATAAAAATAGTAACAGAAGATAAACGTTTTGATACAACTATACTTAATGTAGGCGATGGCGTGGCAGTAAGTATTGTTTGTAAGTAATATAGTAAAAGTTAAGGTTATAAATTAACTTTGTATAATATATATAATGTAAAGGAGGAATTTTGTATGTATTGTAAAAATTGTGGTAAAGAGGTAGAAGAAGGTAAAAAGTTTTGTTCAGAGTGTGGAACAAAAATAGAAACAATCGAAAATAATGCTAATAATGTTGTTGAGATAGTAGATGAGTTACCAAATACTAATCCAATTATTGAGGATACTTCTGACAAAGAAAGTGGTAATAATAACTCACAAAGCGAATATAGTTCAAGTGAACAAACATCAACTAGAGCTACAGTTGTAACAAAATCAAAATCTAAAATAGCAGCAGGTTTATTTGGAATATTTTTAGGATCTTTGGGTATACACAACTTCTATTTAGGGTATACAGGAAAAGCTGTAGCACAACTTCTTATAACTATACTTAGTTGTGGAATTTTAGCTTTAGTATCTGAAATTTGGGGATTTATTGAAGGTATATTAATTTTAGCAGGAGAAATAAATACAGATGCAGAAGGTAATCCTTTAAGTGAATAAACTAGTTATACCAAAACGAATAATTAATATATTAATATTAACAATCATTTTTGTATTATTTTTTTTAATAATGATACAAGAGATATCATTTAAATGTATATTCTTAAAATATCTTCATGTTCCATGTGTATCTTGTGGAATGACTAGGGCATTTAAATATATTTTTAATTTTGACTTTATTAACGCTTTTAAAGCAAATATAATTTCTATTCCTTTGGCAATATATTTAGTTTTTTTAGTAGTATTTTTAATATACGATATACTATTTGATAAATATACTGCTATAACTGTAACATCAAAAATTTTTAGTAAATATTATATAATTATTATTCTTTTATTAATTATTTCATTTATATATAATATTGTTACAAAATGTTAAAATATCAAATATAGTTGTTGAAAAAGAAATTTAAACATGTTAAGATGTATAAATAATTTGATGTAATACATATAAATATGCAAAACTTTTTAAGTTAAAATCAAGATGTAGATGATATGATAAAAGATTTAACTAAAAATATAATGTTTGATATAGAAAA
>CAYSKD010000117.1:0-3860 GCA_964431665.1 uncultured Clostridium sp. | reverse complement strand
ATCATTACATACTATAATTGCAGGATATCCATGGTTTTTAGATTGGGGAAGAGATTCATTAATTTCATTTGAAGGATTATTATTAAAAACAAAAAGATTTGATATGGCAAAAGAAGTATTATTAATGATGACAAAAGATATTAAATATGGACTAGTACCAAACGGATATTCTGGATATGATAGCAGACCTCTATATAATAGTGTTGATGCATCACTTCTACTATTTGAGCAAATAAATAAATATATAGAATATACAGCAGATATCAAATTTGTAAAAGAAAATATGTATGATATTTTAGTAAATATAGTAAATATGTTTCAAAAAGGAATTGATATAGATAATAGTAATATTTATATGGATAAAGATAATCTTATTTCAGCAGGAACTGAACATACACAGTTGACATGGATGGATGCTAAGGTATCTGGATTTGCTGTTACACCTAGAAATGGAAAAACTGTAGAATTAAATAGCCTTTGGTATAATGCTTTAAAAACACTAGAAGCACTTGCAAAAAGATTTAAAGATAAAAAAGTCGAAAAAGAAACATCTGATTTAGCAAAAAAAGTAAAAGCTAGTTTTAATAAAAAATTTTATAATGAAAAAAATAAATGTTTATATGATGTATTAGGAAGCGAAGAAATAAGACCAAATCAATTATTTGCTTTGACAACAACATATCCAGTAATGATACTTACAAATGGAAAAGCAAAAGAAATGTTAAATACAGTAACAAAAGAATTATATACAAAATATGGGCTAGCAACATTATCACCAAAAGATAAAAAATATATTGCTATATATGAAGGAGATAGTTTCAAAAGAGATATGAGCTATCATCAAGGAATAACATGGCCTTGGCTTGCTGGATTATATGTTGAAGCATATAAAACAATAATAAAAAATGAAAAAAATAGTAGTGAAAAAGAAAAACTAGAAAAAGAATATAGTAAAATAATAAAAAATTATAAAACTGTATTTGCAAAATCATTAAAAGAAGGCGGAATCGGTACGATTTCAGAAGTATATGATTCAAAAGCACCTTATTTGCCAGGAGGATGCTATTCACAAGCTTGGAGCGTTTCAGAAGCAATAAAAATTATGTTAGAAAAATAGAGGGGAAAAGCCTAGTGTCAACAGATATTAAAGATTTAGAAAAAGACATAACTACTGGAAATTTAAATGGAATATATGTTTTATATGGAGAAGAAAAATATCTAATAAATGAATATTTAAAAAGAATAAAAAAAGTATTTGGAAAATTAAGTTTAGGAATAAATTATGTATTATTAGATGAAAATAATATAAATACATTAATTTCAAATATTGAGACACCAGCTTTTGGATATTTAAAGAAATTAATAGTAATTAAAGATTCAGGACTATTTAAAAAAGATTTTAAATCTCCAATAAAAGAAAAATTTAAAGAATATGTAAAAGAAAATATAGATTTAATAAAAGAAGCTACAGTAATAGTTTTTGTAGAAGAAACTGTACATAAAATGGATATGTATAAAACAATTGAAAAAAATTCTATAATAGTAGAAATAAAAGAGCTAAAACCATCAGAAATAAAAAAAAGACTAAAAAAAGTATGTGCAATGTATAAAGTTAATATAAACGAACAAAATATTGACTATTTATTAGAAGTTGCTGGAACAAACATGCAAAATTTGATGAATGAAATAAGAAAATTAATAGAATATACTGGAGAAAACGGAGAAATTACAAAAGATGCGATAGATAAACTTACAGTGAAAGACATACAAGCTATTATATTTGATTTAACAGATTATCTTGGAACAAAAGAAGCAGATAAGGCATTAGAAGTTTTAGATAATCTAATATATAATAAAGAACCGCTTCAAAAAATAATAATAACACTATATAATCATTTTAAAAAACTATATTTAACTAAACTATCATTAGAACAAAAAAGAGATTTAGTAGAAGTATTATCATTAAAACCAAATCAAATTTTTTTAACATCAAAATATAGAAAACAAGCAGGATATTTCAAAGAAGAAGAAATTAGACAAATACTACAAGAATTAATAGAACTAGATTATTCTTCAAAAAATGGATTAATAGATTTAGAAGTAGGAATAAAAACAATATTATGTAAAAATTGTTAAATACATATTGAAAAAAATTTTATTAATATATATAATCATAATAAATAGCATACTAAAGAGGAGAGTATTATGGAGAGAAGAAGAGGAATACCACTAGTAGCAATAATTATATTTATAGTGCTACTTGCAGCAATCATCATAACTTGTATAATAATACTAAATAGTGGCAAAGATCAAACAACTAAAACATCATCAGAAACATCACAAACACCATCTAAGCAAGAAGAACCAGACTCAGAAAATCCAGATGATGATGTTGGTGAGGAATATACAGATGAAGATTCAATAAATAACTCTACAGAAATTCAAGATGCATTTAAAATTGTAGGGAATAAAAAAACATTTGCTAAGTATGCAATATATAATTTAAATGAATTTGATACTGAAGATGTGGATAATGAATTTAAACTACAACTTGCAATGTCACAAGTATCTAATTCAGATATTGACAATAGTAGTAGTAATAAAGCAATTGATAAAGACGTAATAGAAGGATATTTAGAAGATGTTTTTGGAAGCAGTGATGATATAGAATATAAAGATTTTAGTTTATATAATAGTGATACAAACTTTACAGAGCAATATAAAACAATAGGATATATATATGATAAAGATACAGCTATGTACACCTTTAACGAAAGTGATATAGAAGAAGAAAATCCATCTGAAATAGTTGAAATAATAACAAAAGCTGTAGTATATAATAGTAAAGTAGAAATATATGTAAAACCAATATATGTAAGAACGACTTATGATAATGGTTCAAGTTCATATATAAGATCATTATATAAAAGCTATGATTTCACGAGAAGAGAATTTCCAAATTCAGATCATATAATAAGTATATATAATAGCGATTATCAAAATGTTTTAAAATCAAGTTACAATGGAGATGTTGATGGTTTAAATTATGGAGAGGTAAATGGTAATATAGATTTAAATCAATTAACAGAATACAAATATACACTTACAAGAAATGGGGATGAATATAATTTAAAATCATTTGAAGAAGTAGATTATGGTAATGGAAATTCAAGTAATTCTAATAATGATTCTGGTGAAATGTCAGCACAAGATATAGCTATATTTAATGGACAGTTTGATGCATATGTTGGAACAGGAAGAAGTGCATCAGAAGCTAGAGCTATATTAGATGCAATAATTGATTCAAACAGTACAAGAGAAAATGAGTTAGATAAGATAGTTACTGTAGTTGTAGGAAGTGATAGTGCAGCTTTAGATGATGAAGACGTAGATGGCTTAAATGAGGAGATTGAAGGATTAAAGGATTATATTGATGATAGTAAAACATACAATATTAAAGCAACATATAAATCGCAAATAATTGTAACAATAGAAATACAAGAAGAGTAGCAAATAAAAAATAAATCTAATTTTTTAGATTTATTTTTTTGCATAAAACCAGATAACAAAGAAGATTATTTAATTAAAAATGCGCTAGCGACCAAACGTAACGAACAAAGTGAGTGAAGTGCGAATTTGAGCAATTTACCAATAGAAAAAAGGCGAAGCCTTTTTTTTAAAATTGGAAATTGCGAACAGCAAATTTTTAATTAAATAATCTTTTTGTTATCGTTATATGATAAAGTACATAAAGAAATAAGAAAGAAATAAGAAAAAGCTTTTTTATAAGATTAGAAATTGAAAGCAGCAAATTTTTAATTAAATAATCTTTTTGTTATCGTTATATGATAAAGTACATA
>CAYSKD010000116.1:0-3904 GCA_964431665.1 uncultured Clostridium sp. | reverse complement strand
ATAAGTTCTTCAAGTGATTCTTATTCATCAATAGTAAGTTCATATACAAACTATAGCAAATCTTATGTTGCAGAAGGATACTTTGTATATAATATCAATATAGAAGATGGGTTTGATTTAAAAGGAATAATTACTCATGAAACTTCAACAAAAAATACATCTTCATATAATTATTACTACACAAATTCTAAATTATTACGTGGATTATATATTGATGATAATTTATACACAATATCAGAAACAGCTGTTAAAGTAAATAACCTTGAAACTTTAGAATTGATTGATGAATTAAAAATTAAATAAAAAATAGGAGGAATTTATTATGGAAAAAAACCATGAAAATAAGCATGTTATGCACATTGTATCTTTTGTATTGGGAATTATATCAATAGTTACAGCTCTATTTTGGTATTTAACACTACCAACAGGAATTACTGCTATTGTTTTTGGAGCAAAATCAGCAAAAAGAACAGGAAGTAAAATGGGCAAAGCTGGTATGATAACAGGTATAATTGGTTTGTCTTTATTCACATTTTTTTATATAGGAATGATATTAATATTAATTTTGTCAAACATGTAAATAAATCTTTAAAAGAGATGCCTATTACTTTGGCATCTCTTTTAAGTACATTTTATATTAAATTTTGCTTACACTTACTAATAATGTTAGTTATATAATTATATAAAAAGCATTATTTAATATCTACCACAACAAATCCTACTTGTGTTATAGCATCTTTTATTAAATTATCATCTATTTCTTTATCTAATGCTATAACTGCGCACTTATCTTCTAAACTTACATTAACCTCTTTAACTCCATCTATAACTTTTAGTGCATTTTCAACACTCATTTTGCAATGAGAACATTGCATTTTATCTATATATATTTTCTTTTCTATTTTTTCCATAATATTACTTTCTCCTTTAAATTTTGATTTAAATTTATTTAATCTTAGAGCATTACATACTACAAAAACTGAACTAAAGCTCATTGTCAAAGCTCCAATCATAGGGCTTAATTTTAGTCCTATGCTAAAATAAAAGACTCCTGAGGCTATTGGTATTGAAATTATGTTATAAAAGAAAGCCCAAAACAAATTTTCTTTTATATTTTTTATAACTGCTTTACTTAAATCTATTGCATATATTACATCTTCAATACTATTTCGCATTAAAACTATATCTGCCGATTCTATAGCAATATCTCTACCAGCTCCTATTGCTACTCCAACATCAGCTTGTATTAAAGCAGGGCTATCGTTTACGCCATCTCCTATAAATGCTACTTTTTTACCATTCTCTTGTAGTTTTAATATTTCTTTTTGTTTATCTTGAGGTAAACATTCAGATACAATATTTTTAATATCTAATTCATCAGCTATGCTTTTAGCCACGATTTTATTGTCTCCTGTAATCATTACTACATTAATATTTCTCTTTTTAAGTTCTCTAATTGCTCCATAACTTGTTTCTCTTATTGTATCGGCTAGTGCTATTATTCCAAGAATTTGTTTTTTATTTGCAAAATATAACACTGTTTTTCCTTGTTTTAGTAATGTTTCTACTTTAGCATTTTTTTCTACATTTGCTATTTCAATATTATTTTCTTTCATAAAGGAAATATTACCACCATAATACTCTTTATTATCTATCTTTCCTTTAATACCTCTTCCAGATACAGAAACGAAGTCTTTTACAATAAATTTTTCCTTGCCTTCACTTTTTAATTTTTCTATAATTGAAGTAGCGAGTGGATGTTCACTGTTACTTTCTAATGATGCTGCAATTACTAATAAGTTGCTATCTTTGACAAATTCAATAACATCTGTAACCTTTAATTTTGCGTTTGTTATTGTTCCAGTTTTATCTAAAACTACTGTATCAACTTTATGAAGTAATTCTAAACTTTGTGCTGATTTTATTAATATATTATTTCTAGCAGCTTTAGATACTCCAATCATAATTGCAACTGGTGTTGCAAGACCTAAAGCACAAGGACATGATATGACTAAAACTGAAATAGCCATGTTTAAAGCAAACTCAAATGACTTTATATATATAATCCAAAATATAAATACCAAAACTGCAATTAGTATAACAACTGGAACAAAAATAGCACTAACTCTATCTGCAAGTTTTGATATTGAAGCCTTAGAATTACTTGCTTCTTCAACTAATTTTATAATTTGAGATAAAGTAGTATCCTCACCTACTTTTGTCGCTTTAATCCTTAAATATCCATTTTTATTAATTGTTGCCGATATAACATTATCATCAATATCTTTCTTTACTAATGTGCTTTCACCAGTAATACTTGACTCATCGACATAACTACTTCCATAAACTACTACTCCATCTACTGGTATACTACTTCCTGGCTTTATAACTACAATATCATCCTTTTGTATTTGAGACGAATCTATTTCTACTTCATTATCATCCTTAAATACAACTGCTCTAGTAGGAGCTAAATTTATAAGTTTACTTATTGCATCACTTGTCTTAGCTTTTGATTTTGTTTCTAAATACTTTCCAATTGTTATAAAAGTAAGAATAGTTCCCGCTGTTTCAAAATATATCGAGTTACAGTATCTATCTACTAATTCACTACTTCCATGCCCTAAGCCATAGCTTATCATAAACATAGAAAATATTGAATATATAGTTGCACTTAAACTCCCAATAGCAATTAATGAGTCCATATTTGGAGTTCTTTTAAATAGCATTTTTAGTCCATTAATAAAGTAATTTCTATTTTGGTATATAATAGGAAGCAATAATAAAAATTGGGTTAATGAAGATATAACTAAATTTTCCCTACCATAAAATAAATTTAATATAAATCTTGGAAATGGTATATTTAAATATTCATATAACATATGAAACATTGATAAATACATTAATGGTATTAAAAAGCATATTGAAATAATAAGCCTTTTTTTCATATTAGAAATTTCTTTATCATTATTTAAATAATCACCACCATTTTTATTATTTTTATCCCCTTTAATTTTGTTATTATAAATATATGCATCATATCCAGCATTTTTTACTGCTAATATTATTGTATTATTATCTAAGACTTTCTCATCATATTGAACAATCATATTATTAAGTAATAAATTAACATTTACATTATCTACTCCATTTAAATTTTTTACGGCTTTTTCAACATGAGATGAACAGCTAGCACATGTCATGCCAATAATGTTAAATTTTTCTTTTATCATATTAAAAATCCTTTCTACTGTAATTTTTTTATTAAATTCATTACTTCATCTAACGAGTTATTATTTCCTTCTTTTATTTCATTAACTACACATGTTTTTAAATGATTGCTTAATATATTATTTCCTAAGCTCTTTAAAGCTTCATTTACAGCTGCAATTTGTATTAAAATATCTCCACAATATCTATCATCTTTAACCATATTATTTATACCGCGTATTTGTCCTTCAATTATATTTAGTCTTTTAATTAGTTTGCTTTTTTCTTCCTCTTTTCTATATGTTTTTTTTATATTATTACTTTTTTCAATTTCACTACATTTATTACAATTCATACAATCACCGTTAATATTATATACCCATATGGGGTATATGTCAATATTTAAATACCAGTATTTTTTTAAATTATAACTCAATTATCTTTTCCCATGGTAAGTCTGGCTTTGTAAAATGACCATAATTAGTAGTTTTTGTATATATTGGTTTTTTTAAATCAAGATAATCTATTATATATCGAGGAGTTAATTCAAACTTATTATATATCATTTGGATAATTTCATCTTCTGATATACTACTTGTACCAAATGTATCTATATATAGTGATATTGGTCTTGCAACGCCAATTGCATATGAAAGCTGTATTTCACATTTTTTTGCCAATTTATTAGCAACAA
>CAYSKD010000115.1:1602-3931 GCA_964431665.1 uncultured Clostridium sp. | reverse complement strand
ATTAATTATATCAGAAGCATACTCATAAACATTTAAAACTCTTTCCCTTTGTTCTTCAACTCTTTCTATATCTTCTTTTTTAGCATCAAATTGATTTAATAATTCGTTGTATTGCTTATTTATACCATCAAATTCATTTTTTATACTACTAGCATTTTCTTTATATGTATTAATAGCACCTTTTAAATCTATATTTTGAGCTTGTACATATAATTGAATAGGATATCTTAATGTATTTAGGAATGTTATAAATCCTTCTTCAACGGCAAGTTGTTCCATATCTGACATCAAATCATAATTTATACCCTTACATTTTACAGCCATCGTATATTTCGTACCTTTATTTTGAACTATCATATTATCTACTATTCTGTCAAAATCCATAAATTTAAATATATCCTCTTTTGGTATATTTTCTGTAGAAGTATTTTTACTATTGTTTGATTTTTTTTCTTTATTTTTAGTACTTGTATTATTTTTACTAGCAGTTTTTGGATCTTTATCAGTACCTTTTTGCTTATTTGTAATAATTAAAAATACTGCACCAAAAATTAAAACTATTCCTAATAAAATCATTGGAAATATAAGTTGATTCATTTTTTATTTTCCTCCTCTGTTCAAATTATACATATATATTTTTTTCTTTCTTTTAAAAGTTAAAAATCTAAATGCAATATCAGTTAAATTTTCCCCACCAGCTTTTCTAAATTTACCCATAATTGGAATATCTGGAATTTTAACTGTACCAAACAAATAACCTATAGCACCAAATATAACTGTTATAATTATGCCTGGTATTGGTCCCATCTTAAACCAATTACTAAATAAATACCAAATGCCAGCGCCTATTAAACCAATAAGTACAGTGGTTACAAATGATTTAATAGTAAATATATATAATAGCCTTGTTTCACCTTTTACACTACGTGGCACATAATATGTTTTTCCCATAATCACACCTCTTACTTTTTATTATATTAATTATCATGATAATATTTGATTTACAATTGTAGATATATAATTTAACAATCCAATAGCACAAAATGCCATTATAGCACCAATTATAAACTGACCAGAATGAGCTTTTAAATCAGCTTTACCTGAAGCTCCAGCAAAAATATATTTTATACCTATATAAATAACTGCACCAATTGCAGCAAAATTTGCAATTTTAGTTGCCGTACTAAATACTATACCTAAAGGAGTTGTATATGATGTTGCAGTGCTCGGATTAAACACAAATTCACCGCTAGGAAATAACAAATTCCATATTGCATCCCACCCAAAGAAAAATACACACGCAACAAGCAATGTAACTAAACTCTCTTTTACATCTGCCTTAGCCTCAAAAGTTCCAAACATATATTTTATTCCTAAAAATATCGTAACTAAAACAATAACAGTTGTTCCTAAAACATTAACCATATTACCAAATTCAGATATAATTTCTGCTGCCGATTTATCAATTTGATAATTTGGATTTTTGTCTTTTCCTGCTTTGAACCATTCATTTGCTTGCTGCCAAAAATCTCCACCGCTTGTTGTAACTTCATCTTCATCTTCATCTTCATTCCCATTTTTTTCAGATAAATAATCAGATAAATTCTTATTACTCTCTTGAAGTTTTTCAGTCAAAGAATCCATTATATCATCTTGTGTTCCATCATCATCAGCCAAAACAATTGAAGAAGAAGTTAAAGCTAAAGTAATTATAATAATGCTAAAAATACATAGCATTTTTTTTATCATTAGTATCACCTCATAGATATAATCTATTATATCAATATTAATAAAAAAAGTCCATGCTTTTTTTTAAAAAACATGGACTTTTTTAAATTAACATATAAATGATACAAAAATGAAATAATTTTGAAATATTTTGTCATTAAAATAATAAGTTTAGATTTTTGTAACATCATAAAATATTTTAACTATAAAATCAAGTAAAATAGTAGATGCAAATACAAATACCATTCCTATAACAAGTGGAACTAAACTTTTTTTCAAATCTGCTTTTTGATCTGCAGATGCATATAGATATCTAACACCAGCAAATATAATACCTGCAAAAGCCGCAATTCTTATAACAACAATAATAGTATTCCATATCTTATATACTGGTTTCATTATCGCTACTGGGGGATCTTCACTTGGTATTAAAGTACGATCAAAACCATTTCCAACGCCATCATTCGTCGTTTCACTTTCTTCATCCGCAAATACAAAAGTAGTCGTACATACACAAACGATAAACATCACACTAAATAATTTAAGTAAAAAATTCTTCACTAAATATCACCTCAAAAATATTTAATAAAAAGTCAATGCT
>CAYSKD010000115.1:0-1502 GCA_964431665.1 uncultured Clostridium sp. | reverse complement strand
TAAAAAATTCTTCACTAAATATCACCTCAAAAATATTTAATAAAAAGTCAATGCTTTTTTGAAACATTGACTTTTCATAACTATAAATATTAATTATATCAATTAAATAATTGATCAACAATCTTATATATTATTTTTACTAATGGTTCTGCTCCAAATATAAGAATTATACCTATTATAACTATAATTAAACTTTGTTTTATATCGCTCTTTTTATCAGCCGACAAAAACATATATCGTATACCAACAAATATTATTCCTGCAAAAGCAGCAACTTGTACTACTTTAATAATAGTTGTCCAAATTCTTGACATTGGTTTAGTAATACCTGATACTACTTCATTACCAGATACACTTACTGAAGTAGAGATTGGTTCATCATTTGCAGTTAAAGCATAACAATAATTTGCAAAATTACCAAATATCATTATATAGGATAAAAAAGCTATTAAACTATAACTTAATAATTTTAACAAAAATTTATTCATTATGTGATACCACTTGACACTTGATTTACTATTGACATTAATATACTTACAATAGTACTTGCGCCAAATACAAAAATAGCACCAACAACTAAAATTATTGTTTGTTTCTTTATATCAGCTTTAGCATCAGCTGAAGCAAACATATACCTAATACCTGCAAAGATTATTGCGACGAATGCTATAACTTGTGCTACAACTAAAATTGTTGACCATACATTAGAAGCTAGAGCAGTTATTCCAGAAATCTCTTCTCCTCCAGTTGGATAATCAATAGCTACTCCTTCAGCAAATACTCCAGTAAAATTTGCAAATACTGCCATAAGCATTATCAATACTGGTATAGATCTTAAAATTATTTTCTTTGATTTTTTCATAAATTTTCCTCCTTAAGTTAAATAATATATTTTTATTATATCAATTTTTTTATTTTTTTCAATAGTTATTTTAATTTTTTTTTATTTTTTATTAAAATGTAATATTTTTGTAACATAAATTAAATATATATATCATAAATATCAATTGTATTTATTTTCTCCATGTTATTAGTTATATACTCTCTTACTTTCTTTGATTCTTGCCAAAACATATCTTCTTCGTTTGATACTATGAAAATTTCTGTATTCTTTTCATTATGCATTTCTTTTAGTTCTTCTATTACACCATATTGGCCTTTTTTTCCTAAGTTTCCTAAAAATAACAAATCATATTTATTGTTATTGATTTTTAAAGGTACCATATAAAGGGCTGCATCTTGATATAGCACTATTACTTTTACTCCCTCATCTTTTCTTTTTAATATATAACTTGTTATTTTATTAATTCTTTCTATATCTTCTTCATTCATAATCACATTATCAAAAACATTAGATATCTCAATTCTATTTATATACTTATCTTTATTATTTAAGTAATAGGTCATATCCTTTAAAGAATTATATATTAAAATAGATAGTAGAATTATACAAGATATATATAGTATGATTTTAAAATATTTTACTTCTTTAAAATTATCAA
>CAYSKD010000114.1:0-3935 GCA_964431665.1 uncultured Clostridium sp. | reverse complement strand
TAAGGCTTATACCTTCTCTTTGTTTGCTTTTTTTCATATTCTTTCCTCCATTTTTCATATATTTTAAACGCAAAAAGCCAGCATTAGAATATTACCCATATCCTAATACCGGTTTTACATTATTTTTAATATTTACATTTTTTACAATTTTTGACAGTATTATATTTCTATTATATATTTTTAGAACATACCTGTTTGTTTGTTTGTTTGTTTGTTTAGTGTTATCATATCTTCGTCTCCTTTTGTTTACATATATATTTTACATTTTAAAATAGTTTTCTGCCTCTTTAACCTCATCATCTGTTGGAGGTCTAGCGTCATTTAATTTATATTCTATTCCTAATTTTTCCCATTTATATTTTCCCATCTCATGATATGGCAAAATTTCTACTTTTTCAACACTTTTTAAATTTTGTATAAACTTTTTATACCTTTTAAAAGCATTATTCTTATCAGTAATACCAGGAATATATACTATTCTTATCCACATTTTAACTTTCATTATATTTGAAATAAATATAGCAAGTTTTAAAATTTTTTCATTTGAAACGCCTACTAAATTAATATGTTCTTCATCATCAATATGTTTTATATCAAACAAAAATAAATCTACATACTCACACAGTTCTTTAAGCCCCTTCATGTTTGTATCAAAATTTCCAGCAGTATCTATTGCAATATGAATTTTTTCTTTTTTTAAAATCTTACATACTTCAATTAAAAAATCTATTTGTAATAAAGGTTCTCCACCAGTAAACGTAACCCCACCATTTGGCAACTTTAAATATTCTTTTGCATTTATTATATTTTTTGCTAATTCTTGGGCTGTAATTTCATATCCCGTATTTACATTCCATGTATCTGGATTATGACAAAACTTACATCTTAAGTTACACCCTTGTAAAAAAACCACATACCTAATTCCAGGTCCATCTACTTTGCTAAAACTTTCTAATGAATGTATTCTACCTAACATATTTTTTCCTTTCATTTGTTATATATACTATAGCACAAAAATTCTATTTTTGCAATTTTAAATAAAAACTGTTAATGTTGTTAAAACTAAAAACTTCAAATTTTATTTACCATTCAGCGTTTTTATACTTTTATTTTATTGCGTTATTTTTCATGAAATGTTCTTGATATAACATCAAGTTGATGTTTTCTTGAAAGTTTAACAAAGTTTACCGCATATCCTGAAACTCTAATTGTAAGTTGTGGATATTTCTCTGGGTGCTCCATAGCATCAATTAAGATTTCTCTATCTAGTACGTTTATATTTATATGATGTCCTGTCTTTGCGAAATATCCATCTAATAATATCTTCAAAGTTTCTATTTTCTCATCATCATCTTTTCCTAAAGCAGATGGTACAAAAGAAAAAGTATAAGATATTCCATCAATACTATCTTCATATTCTAATTTTGCAACAGAATTTAGTGCAGCTATTATACCGCTCTTTTCTCTATGATACATTGGATTTGCACCCGGTGCAAATGGATCTCCTTTTTTTCTTCCATCTGGTGTTGTTCCAGTTTTTTCTCCATACACTACATTTGAAGTAATAGTTAAAATAGACATTGTTGGAGTTGCATTTCTATATGTTTTTTGTTTCTTTATTTTATTCATAAACATCTCTTGTATCATTAAAGCAATGTCGTCTACCCTATCATCATCATTACCAAAACATGGATAGTTTCCTTCAACTTTAAAATCAACAGCAATGCCTCTTTCATCTTTTATAGGTCTTACTTTTGCATATTTTATGGCACTTAAAGAGTCTGCTACAACAGAAAGTCCAGAAATTCCACATGCCATTGTTCTATATACATCTAAATCATGTAATGCCATTTGCAAACTTTCATATGAATATTTATCATGCATATAATGGATTATATTTAATGCATTAACATATACTCTAGCCACCCAATCAAATATAACCTCAAGCCTATTCATAATTTCATCGAAGTCTAAATATTCTCCCTCAAGAGGATTTAAAATAGGGCCTACTTGGTCGCCACTTATTTCATCTCTTCCTCCATTTATTGCATAAAGAAGTGCTTTAGCTAAATTACATCTTGCTCCAAAAAATTGCATTTGCTTACCTATCCTCATAGCTGAAACACAACAAGCTATTGCATAATCATCACCATAATATTCTCTCATCAAATCATCGTTTTCATACTGTATTGCACTTGTCTTTATAGATACTTTTGAGCAAAATCTCTTAAAGCCATCCGGTAACTTATTAGACCAAAGTACAGTAAGATTTGGTTCTGGTGCTGGTCCTAAATTAAATAATGTATTTAAAATTCTAAATGATGTTTTTGTTACTAATGTGTCTCCTGAACATGACATTCCACCAATTGATTCAGTAACCCAGTTTGGATCACCAGCAAAAAGTGCACTATATGCCTTTGTTCTCATAAATCTTACCATTCTTAATTTTAAAACTAATTGGTCTATCAATTCTTGTGCCTCTTTTTCTGTTAGTACATTATTTTCAATATCCCTTTGTAAATATATATCTAAGAAAGTAGATATTCTTCCTATACTCATAGCAGCACCATTTTGCTGTTTTATAGCTCCAAGGTATCCAAAATACGTCCATTGTATTGCCTCTTTAGCATTAGAAGCTGGAATTGATATATCATATCCATACATATTAGCCATTTGCTTTAATTCATTTAGTGCATTTAACTGTTCTGTTATTTCTTCTCTTCTTCTTATTGTTTCTTCATCCATAACTTCAAGCTCTAATAATTTAGCTTGATTTTTCTTATCTTCTATAAGTATATCAACACCATAAAGTGCTACTCTTCTGTAATCTCCAATTATTCTACCTCTACCATAAGCATCTGGCAGTCCTGTTATAATTCCATTTCTTCTACATAATCTAATTTCTGGAGTATATGCATCAAATACACCTTGATTATGAGTTTTTCTATATTTTGTAAATATCTCATAAATATCTTTATCTATAGTATATCCATATTCCTCTAATGCTGTTGTTGCTGTACGTATTCCACCATTAGGCATTAATGCTCTTTTTAAAGGTTTATCAGTTTGTAATCCAACTATTATCTCCAAATCTTTATCAACATATCCAACATCATGTGAAGTAATTGTAGAAGGAATTTTTGTATCTGCATCTAAAACCCCATCATTCTTTGTTTCTTCTTCCATAAGTTTTGATACTTTATTAAAAAGTTTTGTTGTATTTTGTGTTGGCCCTTCTAAAAAACTATCGTCACCTTCATATTTAGTATAATTTTGTTGTATAAAATCTCTAACGTTAATATCTTTTAACCATTGTCCCTGTTTAAACCCATTCCAACATTTTTCGTTAAATTTTATTTCCATATATTTTCCTCCTTACAATTATTATATAATAAATATATAAAAAAAACAATATATTTGTGATTTTTAAATTTTCTAAAATTTATTTAAATATTGATGATATAACACGTGCTATGATGCAATAGAAGATTGCCCTATAACAAGCCATACGAAGAATTAGCTAAAAAGTATAGTTTAGATAAAAAAATTATTGATATTGTCTTACTTCTTACAAAGGGAAAAACTACAATAAGAATGATCATTTAGTTATAAAAAAACTCTGATTATAAAACTAGCAGACGGAGCAAATAATTTATTAACAGTAAATGTATTTTCAAAAGAGAATATGAAGTATCATATTACTTCTGTTTGTACTGTTGTTACTTTACGTAACGGTTGGATTTATATCGTTAAAATTCGTAATAACAGCAGGTAGCGAGCCTATTTCATTTAGTAATTTTAATCTTACCTCTACATTTGAGCCACTATCTACTTCAATTACATCTATTATTGTTTTTAGCATTGCATTTGTAATTGTTTGATTATTTAAAATGTCATCTACTGTTTTTATTGTCTTTGTTAGTTCTTTTTCTAGT
>CAYSKD010000113.1:0-3992 GCA_964431665.1 uncultured Clostridium sp. | reverse complement strand
CCAAAAAAGCGGTTCAAGAAATTGTTTCAATTTTAACATAATAAAACCTCCTTAGCTACTCTTAAAACAAAATCCATCATATATATTATAACATAGAATATAATCCAAAACAAGGAAAGGAAGATGAGCGATAGTTTTAAAAAGATATATAATAGGAGTTACAGTTTTAGCTTTTATAGTAACTCAAGTATTAATCCCAATTACAATTGTATATAATCCAAAAACACAGAAAATATACAAGACAAAAGAAATTAGTCAAGAAAAAACAAAAGAACAATCATTACAATGGAATATAGAAATTCCAAGAATAGATATAATAGCTCCAATAAATGACGGAATTGATGAAGAGACTCTAAATAACTATGTAGGACATTTTGAATGCAGTGGATATATATCAGGAAATATATCACTTGCTGCCCATAATAGAGGATATCCCATAAATTATTTTCAAAACCTAAAAAATATAAAATTAGGAGATGAAATAAAGTATACATATAAAGACTTAGAGCTTTCATATATAGTAAATAAGATAAATATTATAAAAGATACAGATGTAGAAGTAGTAGAAAACACAAAAGAAAACAAAATAACACTAATAACATGCGTTGAAAATCAACCAGAAAAAAGAATGTGTGTACAAGGAAAATTAAATATAAAGAAAGGGAAAATATGAAATTAAAAAATATAATTATAATAATATCAATAGTTATAATAAGTATAATGACAACTATATCAAATGCAACATATAGTATAGATACAGCAGATATATACATAAAAGAAAGAGCAAAAACATGCTTAAAATTAACATCAAATGGAGGAGCAATAGGAGTAACAAAAGTATTTTATAAACATAATGGAGTTGAATATCCAGCATACTGTGTAAATCCAGAATTAGATGGAGTAGGAGAAGTCCCAGGATACCAAGTTACAATAAATGATGTTGTAAACAATCCTCAAATATGGAGAGTAATAACCCAAGGATATCCATACAAAAGTCTAGAAGAATTAGGAGTATTAGATGAAGATGAAGCATATACAGCAACAAAACAAGCAGTATACTGTGTAATAAATAATTATGATTTATCTAGATATGGAGCAGTAGGAGAAGCGGGAGAAAGAACCCTTAATGCAATGACAAAAATGGTAAATTATGCAAGAACATCAAGTGCAACTAAACCAAGTGCAAATATAATAATAAACGAAAAAAGCGAATGGGAAGTTGACGAAACAAATAAAAATATTTTAAAAACATTTGAAATATATACAGAAGTAGAAGCACCAGAATATGAAATAAGTATAAATAATAATATAGAAGATAATATAAAAATACTAAATATGAATGGAGAACAAACAAATAAAATAACTCAAAAAAATTTTATAGTTTCAATACCAATAAATATCTTAAAACAAGATGGAAAATTTGAAATTTCAGTAAAAGCTAAATTAGCAACATATCCAATTTTATATGGTAGTTCAGGAAGTGCAACATTACAAAACTATGCACTTGCTGGAGAAATATATGAAACAGGAGAAGGAAAAGTAGAAGTATCATATAATAAAAATACAACACGAGTAAAAATTATAAAAACAGATGACAAAGAAAATAAATTAGAAGGAGTAGAATTTAATATTTTAGATGAAGAAAATAATATAAAATATAGTAATTTAAAAACAAATGAAAATGGAGAAGTAATAATAGAAGGAATATTGCCAGGAAAATATTATTTAGAAGAAACAAGTACAATAAATGGATATAGTAAATTAAAAGAAAAAGTAGAATTTGAAGTAGAATTAAACGAAGAATTAGTATTAACAATAGAAAATAATAAAATACCAGAGCAAAATAAAAAAGAGAAAAAATATTCTGAAAAACTGGAAAAACTGCCAGTAACAGGAAAATAAAAGATATTTTAGGAGTAATATTGTTAATAACCTAAGAGATTAAGATTAGCTAATACCAAGAATTTTTTTAGCACGATCAATATCTTCATAAGTTGCAACTCTAATATTTTTTAATTTATATTCAAATCCAAGTTGTTCCCATTTGAATTTACCCAAATCATGATAAGGTAAAAGTTCAACTTTTTCAACATTAGAAAGAGAAGCAATAAAATCCTTAAGTTTAAGTAAATCCATTTCATCATCTGTATATCCAGGAATAATGACTTGTCTTATCCAAACAGGAATATTATTATTGCTCAAATATTTTGCAAACTCTAAATTATTTTTATTAGAAGCTCCAACTAAAATTTTACTTTTTTCATCATCAATATGTTTTATATCTAATAACACCAAATCAGTTAACTTAAGCAAATTTTTAATATTATCATTTATAGGAATACTACCAGCTGTATCAATACAAGTATGAATACCTAAGTTATTTAACTTTTCAAATAATGGAATAATAGATTCTGATTGAAGCAATGGTTCACCGCCAGAAATTGTTACCCCACCATTAGAAGATTTAAAATATGGAACATATCTTTTTATTTCATTAAGAAGCTCAGAAATAGAAGTACTATTACCTAAATTAATATCCCAAGTATCACGATTATGGCAATATAAACAATGTAGAGGGCAACCTTGTAAAAAAATAACAAACCTAATACCAGGCCCATCTACTGTACCAAATGTTTCAATTGAGTGAACTTTAAGAAAAGTATTATCCATAATTAATCTCCAATAAATAAAAGTATTAAAAATTTTTATAAAAGAAGATGTCAAATTAGACATCTTCCATTTATAAAAAATACAACTATGCCATTTTTTCATGAATCGTTCTATTTATAACATCTAATTGTTGTTCTTTAGTTAATTTAGTAAATTTAACAGCATATCCAGAAACACGAATTGTAAGTTGAGGATATTTTTCAGGATGTTCCATAGCATCAACTAATAAATCTCTACTAAAAACATTAACATTTAAATGATGACTCATTTGAGCAAAATATCCATCCATCATAGAAACCAAATTACTAATTCTTTTATCAGAAGTTTTGCCTAAAGTATTTGGAGTAATAGCAAAAGTATAAGAAATACCATCTTCAGAATACTTATAAGGTAATTTTGCAACAGAATTCAAAGCTGCTAAAGCACCATTTTCATCTCTACCATGAAGCGGATTAGCACCAGGACCAAAAGGCTCACCACTACGACGACCATCTGGAGTATTACCGGTAGCTTTACCATAGACAACATTAGAAGTAATAGTTAGAACTGATAAAGTAGGTTTAGAATTTCTATAAGTTTGTCTAGTTTTAAGTTTTGATATAAATCTTTTAATAACATCAACAGCAATAGAATCAACTCTATCATCATCATTTCCATACTTAGGAAAATCACCTTCGATTTTATAATCAACAACTAATCCATCATCATTTCTAATAGTTTTAACTTTAGCATATTTAATAGCAGAAAGAGAATCAGCAACAACAGATAGCCCCGCTATACCACATGCCATAGTTCTTAAAATATCTTTATCATGTAAAGCCATTTCAAGAGCTTCATATGAGTATTTATCATGCATATAATGAATAATATTTAAAGCATTAATATATACCTTGCTAACCCAATCCATCATAGTATCAAATTTTTCCATAACCTCATCATAATCAAGATATTCAGAAGTAATAGCTTCATATTTTGGAGCAATTTGCTTACCAGAGATTTCATCTTTGCCACCATTGATTGCATATAATAAAGTTTTAGCAAGATTAGCACGAGCACCAAAAAATTGCATTTGCTTACCAATTCTCATAGCGGAAACGCAACAAGCGATTCCATAATCATCTCCCCAAAAATCTCTCATTAAATCATCATTTTCATATTGAATAGAACTTGTATTAATACTCATTTTAGCAGTAAACTTTTTAAAACCTTCTGGTAATCTTGTAGACCAAAGAACCGTTAAATTTGGCTCAGGAGAAGAACCTAGAGTAGTTAAAGTATGAAGAATTCTAAAAGAATTTTTAGTAACTAAAGTTCTACCATCA
>CAYSKD010000112.1:0-4007 GCA_964431665.1 uncultured Clostridium sp. | reverse complement strand
TGATATTGTTGGTAAAATGGACTTAGATGAAACATTTAGTTCAAGAGATGCAATAAATCAACAATTAAGAGTTATACTAGATGAAGCTACTGATAGATGGGGTTGTAAAATTGATAGAGTTGAAATTAAAGACATCAACCCACCAGCAGATATTAGAGATGCAATGGAAAAACAAATGAATGCAGAAAGAAATAAAAGAGCTTTAATTCTTGAAGCTGAAGCTCAAAGACAATCTGCAATTACTATTGCCGAAGGTAAAAAAGAAGCTGCTATATTAGAAGCTGAAGCAGATAAAGAATCAGCAATAAGAAGAGCAGCCGGTGAGGCACAAGCTATAAAAGAAGTTGCAGAAGCTAAAGCAAGCGAAATTAAAATGGTCTATGAAGCTATAAAGAAATCTGATCCGGACGAAAAATTAGTTCAATTAAAATCTTTAGAAGCTCTAGAAAAAGTTGCTGACGGTGAAGCAAATAAAGTATTTATTCCTTTTGAAGCGACAAGCGCTTTAAGTAGCTTAGGTGCAATTAAAGAAGTTATGAAAGATAATAAATAGTAAAAACTTTTTGGGAATGTAATTAAAATTACATTCCCTCTATTTTTGAGTTTTATAGCCTTTTCTATTCCTCCTCATACGGTTCTACATGGACAATTGCTTTATAAATATTTTCTAATTTAGAAATGTCTTTTTCTAAGCAATCTGCTAAATTGTGACTTTCTTTTGTGGACATTTCACCATTAACTTGTATAGTTACAAATATCATATATTTATATCCTACTGGTGATGATGTTAAACTTCTTATTTTTTTTATGTCTTTATAGCTATTTGCTAATTTTAAAATTAAATCTTTAGTATTTTCATCAACAGATATATCCATTAAAATATTATAACTTTCTATAAAAATTTTTAAACCTGTATAGCAAATCCAAAGTGATATTCCTATACCAACTACCCCGTCAAACCAATAAATTCCTATTCTAGTTAGTAAAATAGATATTAATGTAAATGTTGTAACTATGCAATCATTTCTGTGATCCTCCATATTTGCTTCTAATAATATATTATTATATTTTTTTGATATATTTCTTACATACATATATAAAATAAATTTTGTTGTAATTGTAATTATACATACTAATATTAAAAACCATGAAAATATTAACTCACTCCCCAATATTAGTGACATTATAGAATCATATAACAATTTTGCAGATACTAATATCATTGATATACTTATAAACATAGAAAATATATATTCTGCTTTTCCATGTCCAAAATTGTGGTCTTCATCTCCTGGCACACTTGCAATTTTATTTCCTATAAATGTCATTAAGGATGCAAATATATCTCCTGCACTATTTATGCTATCTGCTATCATAGCTTGGCTTTTACTTACAAATCCCACAATTGCTTTTATTATTAATAAGAATATATTTCCTATTATGCCATATATTCCAGCAGATTTTGCACTTTTGGTTCTGTCTTCCATGATTTCCCCCAATTTTTATAAAAATTTGAAACTTATTATAACATATGTATTCTAAGTTTTAAAGTTTTTTATAATAATTTAAATATTTTTTTACTTTTTGGAAAACATATTTTTATACATATTTTAGGAAGGATACTACTATGAAAAAATTTTGGTGGATTTTTTTTATTTTAATTCTTATAGTTATTGGTGTTTTAGTTTTTTATTTTATGAATAAAAATAAAGATTCTAATAATTATACTGCTAATAAGAGCAATTACAGTACTAATATAACTAATAACAATACTAGTAATGATACTACTAATAATGATATAACCAATAATAACATAGATGAAAGTTCATCTGAAAATAAAACAAAAACTCAAGAAATTGAAATAGGAAGTTTTTCGACAAAAATAACAAATAAAAAAGATACTAATAGACAGGGAAATATAACTATAACTTGTAATTCTTTAAATGGTACTGAAATAAAACCTGGAAAAATTTTTTCATTTTGTGATACAGTTGGTGAGGCAACTTATGGGAAAGGCTACAAAGATGCTAATATAATTGTAGATGGTGAAGAAATAAAAGGTTTAGGCGGAGGTAATTGTCAAATCAGTAGTACATTATATAATGCTGTTCTAATGTCACAAGAATTAGAAGTGGTAGAACGTCATCCTCACAGTGCTCCTGTTCCATATATAGAACAAGGTAAAGATGCTGCTGTATCTTATGGTGCTTATGATTTTAAATTTAAAAATAATTCAGATTCCACGATAAAAATTGTTGCTGAAAACACTCCTGATAATATTACTATAAGATTAATTAAACTTGTAGTAACTTAAGATAAGGTAAATACCTTATCTTAATAAATTTAACCATTTACTATATAATTTTATACTTACTGCAAACATATTCATTTTTTTAACATCTTTGCTAGCTATTATATTTACAGTAGCTAAAGTATCATCATTTAAACTATATGTTACTTCACCTATTCTCTCTCCTTGTGCTATTGGTGCAATTATGTTTTCTTTTATTGTAATTGTCTGTGATATACTACTTGAAGTGCCTTTTTCTATTAATATTCCTACATTTTTTTCAAATACAGCTTCTACTTTTGTTTCAGTTCCTTTTGATACTTCTACATCTTTTATTTTTTCTCCTTGACACGCAAATTGTTTATATTCAAAATTATTAAATCCATAATCTAATAATTTTTGTGCCTCTTCAAAACGGATACTAGATGTTGGTCCTTTCATTATTACTGCTATTAGTGATAGTCCATCTCTTGTTGCAGATGCAGAAAAATTATAAAGTGCAAGTCCTGTTGAACCTGTTTTTAGTCCAGTACATCCTTCGTAATTTTTTACTAGTTTATTTGTATTTACTAATTCAGATGCTCCATCTCTTAATGTATCCATATATATACTTGTGTAGTTTGTAATTTCTGGATATTTATTTAATAATTCTTTTGACATAAGTGCTATATCATAACTTGATGTTAAATGGCCATCTTCATCTAATCCATGGCAGTTTTTAAATGTAGTATCATTCATTTCTAAACTTTTTGCCTTTGCATTCATCATTTCTACAAATGCTTCTTCTGAGCCTGCTATATGTTCTGCCATTGCAACTACACAATCATTTGCTGATACTACACATATTGCTTTTAACATTTCATCAACAGTCAAAGTCTCATTTGTTGATAGCCATATTTGTGATCCTCCCATTCCTGCTGCATTAGTACTACATGATATTTTTGTATCATAGGTTAGTTTTCCCATTTCAATCTGTTCCATTATTAAGAGTATGCTCATCAATTTTGTCACACTTGCAGGTCTTAAGCTTTCATGTTCATTGTGTGCATATAATATTTGACCTGTTGTTTGTTCTATTAAAATTGCTGATTCTGACTGCAAATTTAGGGAGTTATTGTTTTCTACACTTTGTGTGTTTTCTGATAAACTTGATGATACATCTTGCGTAGTAGACCATACATATATATCTTGTGCTAAACATATGTTATTAAATATTATCATTGCTACTATAATACTAGATATTATTTGTTTTTTTATCATATTATACATTCCTCTCTATCTAATCTAAATATATTTTATGAAACATGCTATTATTTTATTACTTTTTTCAAATAGGAGAAATACTTATTTTTTTATGATAACACAATTTTTAGTATTCCGTCTTCTAAATTATATGTAACATCTGCATATTGCTTTACTTTGCTACTGTGTGATACTATTATTACACATTTACCTTGCTCACTTAATTCTCTTAACATTTTAAATATTTTTATTTCATTTTCTCTGTCTAGATTTCCAGTTGGCTCATCTGCCAATATTATTTCTGGATCATTTGCCATAGCTCTAGCTATAGCAACTCTTTGTTGTTCTCCTCCAGAAAGTTCTTTTGGAAAATGTTTTTTTCTTTTTAATAAATCCACATTTTCTATTAATTCAATTGTCCTCTTTTTCATAGATACTTTATCATATTTTTTATTTATATACATTGGTTGCATTA
>CAYSKD010000111.1:0-4016 GCA_964431665.1 uncultured Clostridium sp. | reverse complement strand
ACATTAATAGGTGCAACAACAAGAGCAGGTTCACTTGCAACACCACTAAGAGATAGATTTGGCATTGTTTCAAGGCTAGAATTATATAATGTAGAAGATTTAACAACAATAGTAAAAAGGTCAGCAAATATACTAGATATAGATATAGACGATATAGCTGCAGTAGAAATTGCAAGGAGGGCTAGAGGAACACCAAGAATTGCAAATAGAATTTTAAAAAGGGTTAGAGATTATGCATTAGTTTTAGGAGATCGGAAATATTACATTAGAGATTGCAAAAATTGCGTTAGGAAAACTTGAAATAGATGAACTTGGACTAGACGATATAGATAGAAAAATGATAGAAACTATGATAGAAAAATATAAAGGTGGACCTGTACGGAATAGAAACAGTAGCTGCGACTATAGGAGAAGAAGTAGAAACAATAGAAGATGTCTATGAACCTTATTTAATACAAATTGGATTTATATCACGTACACTTAGAGGAAGAGTTGTACTTCCAGATGCATACAAACATTTAGGATATAAACTCGAAGAATAAACTAGACATGTGCCTTAAGAAAGGAATAGAATTTTTAAATGAAAAGCAAGAAAACTGGTTTTCCAAATCAAGAAAACTTAAACTTGTTGTGTGAGAAAAATATGCAATTTTCCCTACACAATAAAAAAGTACTAAAAAATATAATATTATTTATAGGGCTAATATTAGTTATAAGTGGTAAGGTTTTTATGCAAGAGCTATCAAATCTTGATGAGATGTGGATATATAATTTTGCAAGATGTATAGCAAATGGACTTTTACCTTACAAAGATTTTAACATAATAATAACTCCATTATTTCCAATGATATCTGCGATATTTTTGAAAATATTTGGAGATGAAATGATAGTTTTAAGATGCTTAGGAGTTATAGAGATAGCTACTATTTTATTTATGACATTTAAAATTCTTAGAAGGCTAAATATTAATCAAGGCTTATCATTGCTTCTTGTTTTATGGATTTATCAGATGTATTCTTCAATATTCTGTTTTGATTATAATTGGTCAGTATTGTTAATTACATTAATAATTTTATATATAGAATTAAAAGACTATAAAAGAGTTTTAGAACTTAATTTTAAAACAGATATATTAATTGGAATTTTAGCTCGGAATAGCAATACTTTTAAAGCAAACGACAGGAATAATTTTATCTATTATAGTTATAGGATATAGAATATTAGAAATTAGAGAAATTTCTGATTTTAAAAATTATTTTAAGATTTTAGGTGCAAGGGTACTTGGAGTATTAATACCACTAAGTATTTTTGCAATATATTTAACATATTATTCGCTTTGGGGAGATTTTATTGATTATGCAATACTTGGAGTAGGAACTTTTTCAAATGTTATACCATATACAAAACTTTTAACTAAAGGAATACAATGTAAAGTACTTGCCTTTGTGATACCAATTTCTATTGCAATATTTATTATACTTTATATTATTACTCAAATTAATGATAATTTAAGAGATAAAAAATGGGCAAAAAATTTACGAATATTATTAATGTATGATATAGCTTCAATTACAGTTATTTATCCAATTTCAGATGAAAGTCATTTTGCAATAGGAACGATTTGTACTCTTATAACATTAGTATATTTATTATATGAGATAATAAAGCATATTCCAAAATTACGAGACAAGAAGAAATTTATTTTTGCATTAAAAACATTTATTGAAGCAATTGCTATTTGTTTAATGTTAGTATTTATCTCAAAATCAATGATATCACTTACGAAATTTGTACAAGATACAAGTAATCAAACATATTTAGAGCATTTTAAATATATAACAGCAAATGAGAATTTACAAAAAAGAGTAAATATAATTGATGAATTTATACATATTCAAAAAGCGGAAGGTAAAGAAGTATATGTGCTAGATACAATGGCAGCAGTTTTTATGATACCTACTGGAGAATATCATAAAAATTATGATATGTTTAATGTAGGAAATTTTGGAGCAAAAGGTGAGAATGGGTTAATAGAAGAACTCAGCCAAAAAGAGAACCTTATAGTACTGATACTTAATGATAACCAAACAAAAAATTGGCAATTACCAACAAAAGTTATTCAATATGTGAAAGAAGAGTTTACATATATTGGAAGTATTGTTGATATATTTGATGTATATGAGGTTTAGATAAATTACTTATCGGGGGAAAACAATGGGGATTGTATATATAATAACAGCATTGCTTTTAATTATTTCATTTATTTTAATAAAGAAGACGGAAAAAACATTAGATGTCATAAGTTTTACAGGCATATCAATAGTTGTATTTTTGGCATACAATTCTTTGGCTTGCTATGTTATGACATTTGTAAGGATTCCAATAACTCTTTTAAGCCTTAGTATAACAAATATATTATTTGAAACAATTATGTTTGGAATAATTTTTTACAAGAAAGAAATACAAAAATATAAATTAGATAAATTTAGTTTACTATGCATAGGTATAATTTTAATTTCTGTTCTTATTGTATCGTATTTAGAATTTGGATTTCCATTTGAAATAAAGTATGAAACAGGAGATCCAGCTGTACATTATCTTACATCTGTTATGTTTGCAGAAGGAGATTCTTTGCTAACTACAGTTCAAGACGATGTTCATGGGTCTTTCCAAGGAAGAAAAATTGGTTCATATGTTAATAGCGGAATATTAATGAAATGTTTCTCAAGTGTTTTAGAAGAAATAGATTATTATAATATATTTATTGGATTTGGAATATTTATATTATTCATGACAGGATACATGATGTATACTACATTAGAGACGTTTACAAAATCAAAACGGTGGAAAAGTATTAGCATTAATAGTAAGCATAATATATGTTATGGGATACCCACTAAACAGTTTACTTTTTGGATTTGAATACTTAAGTTTAGGGATATTAGTTTTAGGAACTATTATTCATATGATTTATTATTTCGAAAAAGAAGAGTTAAAATTTCCATTTTATATAATAATATTTGCTTTACTAAACTTTGATGTATTCTGCTCATACTATATGTTTGTACCATTTACATATAGTGCACTTTGGATATATTTTTGTGTATATAGCAAAAGACATAATAATAAAATTATTTGCAAAAAGAATATAATGATGTTATTAATTACTTTGCTTTTACCATTTTTCTTGGGATACATTTATAATTTAGCACCAGGTATATATAATATATTTAATCTTGAATTATGGGAAGCACTAAATTTTTCGGTTGCATATTCATCTAATGTTTTAAATAATAGTTTTGCACTTGATGGATACATATATGTCAACTTTTATTCAAATATGCTGTTGCTTGTACCGCTTGCAATATATTGCATAATAAAAAACAAAAAAACTTCAAATGAAATATTATCATTTGAACTAATAATATTAATATTATTACTATTATTTATAGGTATTTTAGGATTAGGAGTAAAATTTGAAAAAGTATCAGTTTATTTCTTAATGAAAAATTACTATGCACTATGGATTGTAATGATATATATCAACTTTAAAGGCTTGATGTATATTTATGAAAATAATAAAATAAAAGCATATTCAATAATGTTTTTTTACGTTTTGTTAATAATACTTAATTTGATATTCATAAATATACCACTTGAAAAAGGCTCAGAAAATCCAAATGAGGATATTTCAAATGTTGTAGAAATATTTGGGGTAAATAAAACAATAATAACGGAAAAGGAAACGGATTATACTTTAGACGAATTAGAAATATTAAAATATGTAAAAGAAAATCTTAATTTAGAAAGTGATAGTATAGAATTTCTAGCAACATCTGAACAGATATTTTGGGAATACAGCATGTTAAGATATGTTAATTATGATGAATTTTTAGATAATCCAATTTATGATGGGCAGGACAAATTAATATTAAAAGCAAGATATGCTCATCAAAAAATAGGAAAAGTTGATTATATGGTATATTTCAATAAAAGTGTCTATTATAAAGCAGTAG
>CAYSKD010000110.1:0-4034 GCA_964431665.1 uncultured Clostridium sp. | reverse complement strand
GTGTCTGTCAAGCGCCTATATTTGGTGATTTTTATGATGTGTTATAAATATGGTAAAATCAATGAAAACGATACATCTTTGTGATATTATGAGCTTTAATTATTCACATTTACAAAAATTAGTTAAATTTGTAAAAAATGCCAACCAACTTTTGGCATTTTTTTTATAAATTAATTGAATTTTTACTAAATTTATAATATAATATTGTTGTTATATGATACCTAAAAAGGTGGTAAAAATGAAAAAAATAAAATTAATATATAATTCTGGCGCAGGACAAAGTAAATTTAAATATTTTTTAGATCCAATTATTGAAAAGTTTATGCAAAATGGAATAGAAGTATCAGTTTTTAGAGCTGGGAAAAAAACTAATTTATATGAGTATCTAAAAGATGTTGATAGTGAAGATTGTTATGGTATAGTAGTTGCAGGTGGAGATGGTACTATAAATAGAGTAGTAAATGTAATAATGAAAAATAATATTAAAACTCCACTTGGAATAATACCGGCTGGAACTTCAAATGACTTTGCAAGACATATAAAAATGCCAGCAAATTTTTCTGAATGTATTGATAAAATACTTGCTGGAAATGTTCAACAAGTTGATGTAGGGCTTGCAAATGATAAATATTTTATTAATGTGTGTTCCGCAGGGTTATTTACTAATGCATCTCAAAAGGCAGATAAAAATTTAAAAAATGCTATTGGTAAGCTTTCATATTTTGTAACTGCTGCTGAACAATTGATGAAATTTAGGCCATTTTTAGTAAAAATTGAAACAGAAAAAGAAACTATAACAGAAAAGATAAATTTATTCTTGATATTTAATGGAAGTAGTGTTGGTGGAATAGATAAGTTTACAAATGATTCAAGTATACAAGATGGATTGTTAGATGTAATTATATTAAAAAATTGGAAATTTTATCAGATACCATCAATAGTGTTAAATATATTATCTGGAAAGCAAGCAGAAGATGAAAATATAATATATTCTAAAGAAAAGTGGATTAATATTCATAAAATAAAAGGAAAATGCGATGACCCTGATGTTGATGGCGATGAAGGCCCAAAATTTCCACTTAAAGTAAAATGTGTTGAAAAAGGACTTAATATGTTTTTGTAGTGATTGGAGTTGTATGTATTGAAGTATTTTGAAAGTATAAAGCAAAATATGCTAAAAGATGAAGAAACTATATGTACGTATGGATGTAAATATAATGAAGCAAAGCGTATAAATTGTAATGAAGATGATAAGTATGATATACGAAATCCATTTCAAAGAGATGTTGATAAGATAATTCATGCAAAATCATATACTAGATATGTTTCAAAAACGCAAGTATATACTAAATCTAAAAATGATAATATATCAACAAGAATGACTCATGTACAGTTTGTAAGTAGGGCATCTAGAACAATTGCTAGGGCATTAAACCTAAATGAAGATTTGTGTGAGGCAATATCACTTGGACACGATATAGGTCATGTCCCATATGGTCATACAGGAGAAAGTATACTTGATGATATTTGTAAAAATAAATTGGGAGAAAATTTTGCTCATAATATACAAAGCGTAAGAGAACTTATGATACTTGAAAAAAATGGGAAAGGATTAAATTTAACTCTTCAAGTTTTAGATGGGATAATGTGTCATAATGGTGAATTAATACAGGATAAATATATGCCTGTTAAAAAGGATGTAGAAAAGTTTCTTATGGAATATGAAAGTTGCACTAAAAATTCTGCTAATATACAAAAACTAGTTCCAATGACGCTTGAAGGATGTGTAGTTAGAATATCAGATATAATAGGATATATTGGAAAAGACATTGAAGATGCTATTATACTTAAAAATATAACAAAAAAAGAGATTCCATTTGATATAGTAAATACTTTAGGAAGTAGTAATGCCCAAATTATGAATACTATAATATTAGATGTTATAGAAAATAGTTATAATAAAGGATATATTAGTATGTCTAAAAAAGTTTTTGATGCTTTAGAAGAATTAAAGAAGTTTAATTATAGTCATATATATTTAAAAACTGTATCAAAGGAGTTATATATGATTTATAAAAAAAGATTTAATGAACTTTATGATATTTATTTAAAGGCGTTAAATACTAAGAATTATAACAATGACATATATATAATCTTTTTAAATAAGATGTCAAAAAAGTATTTAGAATGTACAAGAAATGAAAGAATAGTTATTGATTTTATAGCTACTATGACAGATAATTTTTTTGAAGAGCAATATACAAAATATTGTAATTAGTAATAATAACGAAGGAAAGAGAGGTTGTAATATTGGATTTTAATACTAGTAATTTAATACTAAATTTTATGTATTATGTATTAGAAGTATCTATATTAATTTTAATTGGTATGCTTATACATAAATTACTTACTATGGAATCTGCAAAAGAGACAAAAAAAGTAAAAAAACAAGCTTTTACTGATCAATTAACTGGTAAGGGCAATAGATATATGTTTTATTCCGTATTAGATAATTTAATAAAAAGAAATAAGAAATTTGCTGTATGTTTTATGGATTTGGATGGATTTAAGCAAATAAATGATACAATGGGACATGATGCAGGAGATGAACTTTTAATTTCATTAGCAAACATTTTTGATAGCAAGTTACCAAAAAATGCAACTGCATATAGGTTAGGTGGAGATGAATTTGCTATAGTAATAGAAAATATAAAAACTATGGCAGATATATCTAATTTATTAGATAATTTAAAAGAAGAATTAAAAGACCCAGTAGTTATTAAAAATACTTCAGTTTCATTAGAATATAGTTTGGGTGTAGCAGTTTATCCAGAAGATGCAGATAATAGACAGGACTTAGTAATGTATGCAGATGATGCTATGTATTATATTAAGGAGCATGGTAAAAATGGATATTATTTTCATAATAAAGCATTAAAAGCTAAGCTTGAAAATGATACTAAAATGAGAACAAGCTTAAAAGAAGCTTTTGAAAAAGAGCAGTTTGATTTTTCTATGCAACCTCGTATTAATGTAAAAGATACAAATAAAATTTGTTTTGAATCTTTGCTTTTTTGGAATCATCCAGTACTTGGGAAAATAAATTCTGAGTATTTTATAAAACAAGCTGATGAAATGGCCCTTTCTATAAAACTTGACCAATATATTTTAAAGCAAGTTTGTATAAAAATAAATGAATTAAAAGAAAAGGGTATAAATAATATACAAATGTCTGTTAATATTTCACCAAAGCATGCTGTAAAAAAAGACTTTATAGATAAATTATGTGAGATTTTAAATGAATATAATATTGAAAAAGGTGACATTCAATTTGAACTTACAGGTACTGTGGATTTAAAAAATATTGAGAATTATAAAACAATGTTTGAAAGATTAAAGTCGTGTGGAGCTGAAATAGTAGTTAATAATTTTGAAATAAAGCATGAATATCTTACCTTATTTAAAGATTTAAAAATTGATGAAATTAAGTTATCATCAATGTATGTTGAAGAAGATACAAATTTACCTATAAATACATTAGCTGATGTTATAAAACTTTCAAATGACTTGGGGTATAGTACAATTGTAGGACATATTGAGAATGAAAACGAATTAATACAAGCTATAAATAGTGGTGCGGATAAAATACAAGGTAATTTTATTTTTAAAGCGATGGAAAGAGATTTTGTTAATACCTTTATTAGTGAATATGGTAATTACAAGAATAGAATAGAAAATATTATAATTAATGCAAAGTTAAGTAACCAGAAAAAAGAAAATTAATATTTATATTATGACAACAGTCAAAAAATGTGAACAAAAAAACAAAAAAATGTTGACAAAGATGTTATTATAGGTTATAATAATACTTGTCAACAGATAAGTGGGCGCTTAGCTCAGTTGGGAGAGCATCTGCCTTACAAGCAGGAGGTCATAGGTTCGAGCCCTATAGTGCCCACCACTTATTTTTTTAATGTGTCTGTGGCCTGGTAGTTCAGTTGGTTATCACGCTAGCCTGTCGCGCTAGAGGTCGG
>CAYSKD010000109.1:0-4055 GCA_964431665.1 uncultured Clostridium sp. | reverse complement strand
CAATATTTTTACTAATTATTTCTAATTTTCCGGATTTTCCGGTTTTTCGGTTTTTTCTTTAAACTTGACTCATAATTTAATATTTGACAAATAGAATGTTTCAATTACATTACATAAAATAATCGTTAAGAAAATATATTCATTAACGACTTTTTAATTATATTCCAAATACTAAATAATTCTATTCTTCCATTCTTTGTATAGTTTATCAAAACTATATCTTGCATTTGCTGGGCTTGTTGAAGGCAAAATATACAAATTAATATTCTTTTTTTCGTAGTCTTCTAATTTACTATATTTCTTAAATATTTCATAAGATTTATTACCGTTAAATAATATCTTATTAATTTTACTATCCTTAATTAAATCTAATATATCATTTATAACAACATTTTTAATACTAGCATCTGATGAAACTTCAATTTCGCAGCTTTTTACAACATCCCAAATTGCAATATGATTTGCAAGCAACATATTTATTTTCTCTTCTTTATTTAATGGAATATTGCATTTTAAAATCTTAGATAACACTTTCCAAAATCTATTTTGTAAATGAGCATAGTAAAAATTATCTTCACGAGATTTAACAGAAGGAAAACTGCCTAATATTAATATAGTGCTATTGTTATCAATAATAGGATTAAATGGATGTGTTATTTGCATATTCTCTTACCTACTCTTTTACCTCTTCTTTTATATCTTCATTTTCTAGTTTTTCTTTTGTTCTTTGACTAATTATATACCCTAAAAATCCTAAAGCTAAAAATAACAATATTAATAAAATAACAGTTAAAAAACTACCTTCTGAAAGTTTATTACCAGCATATACTGTTATAAATAAACCTGGTATTCTTGCTAAAGTTGCTAAAGCTAAAAAACGTTTTGGCTTAATAGGACTTAAGCCCCCTACATATATAAATATATCTTTTGGTACTAGAGGTAATACAAACATAACAAAAAGTAATAACTCAAATTTTTGAGGATTTTTAAATAATTTTGAATTTCTTATCTCATCAATTTTTTCCTTTTTAAAAAATAGTTGTATAAAATCCATACCTGCTCGTCTTACTATAAAATAGACTAAAGCAGTACCTATAAATATTCCAACAAGACAAAGTGCTATGCCTCCCCAAGTTCCATATAACATACCAGATACAATTTCCATTGGTTGACCTGGAATTATTGCAACAACAATTTGAAGTATTTGCAATCCAAGTACTGTTAATACTCCACTTATCCCTTTATTTGCAATTTCTTCTTTAAATTCAATTCTTGACTGTTCATTTGAAAGCTTTGATATAATTGGTAAAGCTTTAATAGTCGCAAAAGCCATAAATATAATTACTAATAAAACGATTATAGCTCGTATAATCATAAAAGTTTTTTCTTTTTTATTTAATTTATTCATATCAATCCTCTTACTTTTAATTTAATTATAACATAATTATATAATTTTTTAAATAAATCACCTTTTATTTATTTATTTGTTTGTTATACTGATTAATTATCCATGCCATTATAATATTAACTATATATTCAATTTGGCTATCTGTAAGTTGTATACCTGGCTTAATGTTATACCACTTATACAAACATCCTCTGCAACAAGTAGCTGTAGCATGTTCAGCAATAAAAACAGGGTGTCCTCTCATAGGTGTTTGTTTTCCATCATTTAATATATTAGCTGGTGCAAGCCTTTTATTAATAAAATCAAAAGCATGCTTTCTTATAGTATTTAATCCCTTTTTATCGATATATTCTATATCCTTTTTTGATAAAGAAAAACTACTTCTAAATTTTGATTTTGATAGCCTATACAATATCTCTTCTTCATTTATCATAATACTTTTTTACTTCCTTAACGTTATTAAATCTATATATATTATATTACAAATATAAACATAAGTAAATAATATTTTTTACATTTAATTCAGCTTTCTAAAGTACTATACTTCTCTCATAGTATTTTTAATGTATTAGATGTTATTAATTGCATTAGTTTATTACTAAAAAACAAACCTAACAATAAGGTTTGCTTTATATACTTCATAAATAATTATTAGTAAATTTATACTTGGGGTTATTAGTTTTACAATTTTTTTAAAACAAGTTCTTTAGCTTTTTGTACATCCAATTCGCCAGTTAAAATAATTCCATCATTTACAATTTCAGTATACATTTCTTTTTTTACAATATTTATCTCTTCTAACGTTTTTCCCTCAAAATCATTTAAACTTTCATATTCAATGAGTGTTCCTAAATTTTCGACATTTTGAAATGCATACTCTCTACCGTCTTTTTCATATACACTTACATGGTATCTCACTTCGATTAGCTTTTCAAAATCTAAACATTCAAATAAATTATACGCTTTATTTAAATCTTCACAATTTAAATTAATCTTTTTCTCGGAAACAACATATCCATTTTTATCATATTCCTTATTCTTATATGTTATTTTCTTTATTTCTTGATTATCTAATTTAAGACTTCTAAGCAAGACACATTTCTTTATGACTTCTAATATATTTTCCTTGTTTAATCCATTTATTTTGTTTGTCATATATATATCATATATATCACTTTCTCTAATAAGCCTATATCCCTTTTCTATTAACTTATTTCTTGCACTTTCAAAACTTTCATTTAATCTTACTGTTATTTCAATTTGTTTCATATTCATCACCAAAAATAATTATAATAAAAAAAACAGAAAAAATCAATGTTTTTTCTGTTTTTTATACAATGTTAAAACTTAAAAGTAGCAATCAAGCTCTATGCACTTCAATAACTTTAATTTTAAAATTATTAAAAAGTAATTCATCCCCCGCCCTCTTACCAATCAAGACTTCTGAAATAGGTGCATTACAAGACAATACATCTTCATTATATAAAATCGCTTCATCATGTCCAACAATTCTATACGTTTCAACTTCTCCATCAAAATCAACCTTCACAATAGAGCCAGGAATAACCATTCCATTAAAGTTAATGTACTCTGCTGTTTCTTCAATTATTTGTACTTTCTTCATCTTTTCAAGTATTTCATTCTTTTCATTAGGCAAAGTATACATTAATTTAACTCTAAGGTCCATATATTCTGGATTCTCTCTTAAATCATTATCGTTTTTTGCGCTTTTACCCATCTCGATTTGAGTATTCATAATTTCTTCTTCTACTTTTTTTAACTTTAATTCTAGTTTTTTTAAGCCTTCTTTAGAAATAAGTTTCATTTTTCATAATTCCTCGCATTCTTTCTTTAGTTTTTCTCTTACAGCCATTAAAATTTTGCCATACATATTAACACCATCATTATTAGGACCACACCCCCAATAATTCTCTTTGATAGTAGCTTCTACAATTTCACTTTCACCAGTAGAAATTAGTTTTTTCATTATTTCGGCATTCTGTTTAAATTTGTAATAAACAGCATCGAACATAACTTCATTTTTAATTTCATCCCAGTTATCTTTTATTACATATTTTCTATCTCTTCCAATCAAAGATGCCTCTTTAGGCGTATCTGCTTTTATAATTTTATTAATTGCTTCGTCATAATTAAATTTTTGAGCCTGATAATAATGTTCAGATGTTTTCCAAAAAATTCCATCTTTATAAAAACCAAAAGGGGAGTATGTTGCTAAATACCCTAATTCTCCAAATTCTTTGTAAAATCTTATTGTTGTCATTATTTATATCCTCCTTTGTCCCGGTATTAAATAGGATCTCTTTAAATCTGTATCTGTAAAAAATTCATCATCTTTTGATATTAATTTAATATTCTTTCTAAACCCTATTTGTCCTCTATAACTTGCTGTATCATACATATTAAGTTTTTCAATTACAATAGATTCATTATAATCACAACTAATTCTCCAAGAAATTCCTTCTTGCTTCATTTTACTGTTATGCAATCCATAATTTCTTTCATGAGTTGGAGTTAATGGTTCATTCTCTTTACTTGTTAATCCCTTAAATTCATTTATAGCTCTTCCTAAGTTGCAAATTATTCCAGTATCAATTGTAAAGTCTGAATCAAAGAAATAAGAAGCATC
>CAYSKD010000108.1:0-4090 GCA_964431665.1 uncultured Clostridium sp. | reverse complement strand
GAGTTGGTATACAACAAACATAACAGAAACTGATTTAGATAGCAAAGTAGTAACAGGTAACTTTTGTAATGATGTTAGTGGAAATTATGATGCAGCCTATACAAGATTAGTAGAAAATAAATCACCAATCTTCACATGTCCAAGTGGAGCCAATATAATAAGTAGTAAAGCAGGATTAATAACTGCAGATGAAGTAATGTATGCAGGAGCTCTAGGTTCTAAAGTAACAAACAACACAACATATATAAACAACAATACATTTTTCTGGACAATGACACCAATCTCGTCTTCCATCGTCTTCCGCTGGAACCCTATCAACTCGGGCTTGCGCAGCAACAACGGCGGCGTTCGTGACGACTTCAGCGCGGCGGGTCGCCCAGTTATAAATCTAAAATCTGATGTATCAATAAGCTCAGGAACAGGTACAAATATTGATCCATACATCATAAACTAATTTAATTATGAGATAAATATTTTCAAAAACGGTTCCTCGTTTTGAAATTTCATGCATAGTCTTTAGGCTATGCATAGAAGAAAATTTAAGGTATTACTAATAAGTGTGCGAACCCCTTTAATGCTTTCAACTACAATCCTAACAATTTGGACTTGTTTGACATCAGTATTTTTGATGATAACAAAAGCTTATGTATTTAAGTAAAGTTAATTAGACAACCTTATATAATGTGATGTATATAATGTGATGTGTAAAATAATATACATATAGTTATATAAGGTCTATTAATATATTTAGTTTATGTGGTGATTTTATGAATTTAAAAAAAATAAAAAAATTTGAAATAATTAATACAATATTTATTTGTTTATCATGTATATTAATATTTGTAGGTAGTATTTTACTTTCTAATGAAATAATTTATATTGATAAATTTTCTTATATATTATATTTTATATTGATTGTATCAATAATTTTATTGATTATTAATAAGATAAATCTTAAAAAATATATATTAGTTTTATTGTTGGCTATATTTGGACTTATATCTACACTTCTTTCAAGTGATATAGTAACCTGTTTATTAGGAGCACAATTTAGAAATGAAGGATATATTGTAATTTTATCTTATTTAGCCCTATTTCTTTTGTCTTCACTTATTAAAAATGATAAATGTAAGGAAATAATTATTAATATTATATTAATACTTGGGATTGTTAATGTAATATATGGGTTATTACAATTTTTGAAGATAATTGATATAAATACTTTGTATCCAAGAAGTTTTTTAGGTAATGCTAATTCATTTGGAGCAATATGTACTTTATATGTTGGCTTGTCTTTTGGTTTATTTATATTTAGTAAAAGAAAACTATATATAATATATTTAATAATATCTACTATTGGTCTTATAATTAGTGGATGTATGGGATGTTATCTAGGTTTTGCTGCAATAATTATATCGATAATTATATATATAGTTTATTTGTTATGTAAAAGACAAAAAGTTAAAAGTTATATGATAAAAATTATAATATTATTTTTATGTGTTTTACCAATATATTTATTTAGTACCTATAATAGGCAACGAATTAATAAAGATGTTAAAACTGTAATTAATCAAGTTGTTAATGTTATGCAAGGAAATATAAATGATGATTTTGGAAATCATAGGATAGAGATATGGTCTAAAACCTTATCTGTAGCTCCCAATTATTTAATTCATGGTATTGGTATAGATAGATTTTATTATGCTTTGGATAATGGTAGTTTTCAAACATCTGAGGGATTATATGTTGATAAAGCTCACAATGAATATTTACAAATATTAATAACTGAAGGTATTTTCGCATTAATTACATATTTAATATTTTTAGGTTGGGTAATTAAAAATGCATTTAAAAATACTAAGTATAATTATGTATATATTGCTTTGTTGTTTGCAATAGTAGGATATTTAGTACAAGCCTTTTTTGGAATTAGTGTTACAAGGGTAACTCCATATTTATATATAATTATGGGGCTTGCAATTAATTGTGACAAAAATAAAAAAAACATTGTTTCTAAAACAGATGTTTGATATAATATTTTTAGGACATTTGATAGTTGGGTGGAGCCAAACTTCATATGAAGAAAGTTATAATATTAAAAACCGCCTAACTTAAGCATAAGTTAGACGCAACCATTTTTGGTTCCACTCAACATTGCGAATTGAATGTCCCATTTTAATTATATGAGATAAATCTCATCTATATACATATTAACATAAAAAAAATTACTTATCAAGTATAATAGCTTTTGCTTTTATATAAAATTTTGGAGGTTTGTTATGAAGGTAGGAATAGTAGGATATGGTCATGTAGGAAGTGCGATGAAAAAATTATTTACAGACGCATATATATATGATAAATATAAAAATATTGGGAGTATTGAAGAAATAAATTCATGTGATGTAGCTTTTGCATGTGTTCCAACACCACAAAATGATGATGGCTCATGTGATGTTAGTATTGTAGATGAAGTATTGTCATGGCTTAAAACTGATTTGATAATAATATGTTCAACAGTACCTGTTGGGTATACGAAAACTAAAAATGAAAAACATAATTCTAGTATTGTATTTCAGCCAGAATATTATGGAGAAACTATAGATCATCCTTTTGCTGATTTAAAAAGCAAAAGATGGATTACCCTTGGTGGGGAAGATGAAGATATAGAAAAAGCAATTGAAGTATACCAAACAGTATATAATTCTGATATACAAATTTGTATTGTAGATTCTGATTCTGCAGAACTAGCTAAATATATGGAAAATGCTTTTTTTGCGATGAAAGTTACATTTTGTAATGAATTTTATGATATAGCTAAAAAACTTGGAGTTAGTTACAGTAAAGCACGTGAAGCTTGGACACTTGATCCTAGAATAGGGAAAGATCATACTTTTGTTTATAAAAATAATAGGGGATATAGTGGTTCATGTTTACCAAAGGATATATCAAATATAATATATCAAGCAAAGAAAAATGATGTAGATGTAACTTTACTTGAAAGTGTATGTAAAAAGAATAGAAAATATAACCCGGAAGTAAAATGAAAAAGAAAAAAATTTTGTTTTATACAATGACAATGAATTATGGTGGTACAGAAAGAATTATATCTAATTTATCAAATTACTTTATAAAAAAATATAATATTATACTTGTAGCAAACATCAAGAGTAAATGTGGATTTACTCTTGATAGTAAAGTTAAGTATATTACTCTAGATAAGAGTGATAAATCTCAAGAAAATTTTGTAAAAAAAATATTTACTAAACTATCTAGTTATAGAACGAAATTGTTAGATAAAGTAATTGAAAAAGAAAAGCCAGATTTAATAGTATCATTTTTACCAGAACCATCAATACGTGCACTTATTCTTAAAAGAAAATATAATATTCCAACAATAGTTGCGGTTAGAAATGATCCAAATTATGAATTTAATTTTCCATTTCTTAAATTAATTAGGAATCATTATTATAAAATGGCAAATAAAATAGTAGTTCAACATAAAGATTTTATAAATTGTTTTCCAAATAGTTTTAAAGATAAATTTATAACTATACCTAATATGATAGATATTAAAATTCAAAAAGAAAATAGTAAAAAAGATATAATTATTAATGTAGGAAGATTAGTTAAACAAAAAAATCAAAAATTACTTATAAAAGCATTTAATAATCTTTCAGATGATTATAAAAATTATAAGCTAATTATATATGGTGAGGGAAAATTAAAAAATAAGCTTGAAAAACAAATTAAAAGATTAAAATTAGAAGATAGAGTATTTATAAAAAATAATACTGATAAAATACTTGAAAGAATTAGTGAGGCAAAATTATTTGTATTATCTTCAAATTATGAGGGAATGCCTAATGCATTATTAGAAGCTATTAGCGTAGGTACTTGCTCTGTAAGTACCAATTGTAGTTATTCAATAAAAAATATTATTAAGAATAAAAATTATATTTGTAGAAAAAAAGATTATAAGGATTTGTGTAAAACAATAGAATATGCACTTAGTAATGAAGATATACCAAAAATAGATATAGACAATAATAAAATATATGATATGTGGGATAAATTATTTAAAGATTAA